>JAADYY010000602.1 GCA_010092805.1 Chloroflexota bacterium
AGCGACGGGGTGAGCGTCACCGTCGGTGTGGCGCTCGGCGTGATGCTCGGCGTGAAGGTCTCGGTGGGCAGCAGCGGGATAAATTCAGTGAGTGTCGGCGTCAGTGTCGGGAAACCAGGCAGCGGAGTCGCTTCAGGCGTCACCTCCGGCGTGATCTCGATGACCTGTTCCGGCGTGCTGGTTGGCAGTTCGGTTGCGGTCTCCGTAGGGAAGACCGGTGGTATCTCAGTGGGGGTTTCGGTCGCGATGGGCAGCAGAGGCTCCAGCGGAGGCGACACGTCTGGTGTCACTTCCGGGGGGGCCTCTGGAATAGTCGTGGGAATATCGGTGGGCAATGGGAACACCGGCAGATCAGTCACTTCCGGCGTATCGGTGGGCAATGGCAGCAACGGCAGATCACCCAAATCGACGGTCGGTTCTGGCATCGTCTCCGGCGCATCCGTCGGGAACGGCAGAATCGAATCGACGGGCGCGGTTACTTCGGCGGTCGCCGCGTCTGTCACCGGAATCAACACCGTCGGTAACGCGGTCGTTTCTGGCACCAGCGTTTCAGCGGGTATTGGGGTTTCCGCCGGAATACTCAGCAGGTCGGTCGGTGTGACCGCTTGCGTGATCTCCTGCGGGACAGTCGGATTGACAGGCGGCAGCGCATCCACCGGCGGCACATCTGTCACTGGCGCTTCCGTCGGAATCTGTGCAACAGCCTCACGCGGCGTCACGGTGACCAGATCAATCCCTGCTTGCTGGAAGCACCCTGTCGTCAGCAGCAAAAGACTGATCCCAACCATCAAGCTGTGCAGGCGTACCCCACGTCCTCGCATCCAACGGCCTCCTCAGGCGCAGGTTTGGTCTGTGCTGTTACCCAATTCCCAGGCTTCCCAATCGAGGGATGAGTGCAAGCGGGCTGACTCTGCCACCGGACCCATCTCAGTAAACCATACCGTCAGCCCGTAGATTACGCAACCCACCAAGGGTATCAATTGGGTGTGGGCGTTTGACCATGTGTCTCAACTACTCTTGATTATAACGAGGTTCAGCCCGCGCACAACCGCCTTATGGCCGCGTGATTGCCCGCCGCTACGACAACCCATTCTGCGAAGGGGTGGCCGCCGATGTCACCTTTTCGCGGATCGGCAATGTCACCGTGACGATGGTGCCTTGCTCCAGCACGCTTTCAATCACCAACTCACCGCCGTGCAGTTCAGCCAACCGCCGCGAAATTACCAACCCCAGGCCGTTGCCTTGCTGTTCGTACAACTGCCGATCAAACTGCATATACGCGCCCACATTCCGAATCTGTTCAGGAGTCATGCCGCGCCCTTCGTCGCGCACAGCCAGCACATAGCGTCCGTCAACCGCGGCGGCCTTCACATGCACCTTATGCCCTTCCTCAGAGAATTTGCACGCGTTATCGACGAGTTCTTCGACGATTTTCTTCAGATATTCTTCCACAACCCCAACCGCAGCGACATCTTCCACAGCCATTTCAAGATCGTCCGACCGTTTCAACTGATGCACCTTGATCCGGGCCGCGGTGCGCACGGTTTCTGCCGGGTTCGCCAGGTAACCGTTCTGCAAGGTGTCCAAGCGCCGCTCATCGGCTTTCGCCAGTTCCAAATTGGCGTAAATGAGGAAATTTTCCACCAACTGATACAAGCGCATCCCGGCATCGTTGATGTGACGCGCCATATCTTCGATGCGGCTCGCGTCCATCGAGTGGCAGTCGGCGATCAGCAGGTCGGAGAAGCCGAGGATCACATTCAGCGGGGTGCGTAGTTCGTGCGGCAGTGACCGGATGATGTTCCCGCGCAGCTCATCGAGCCGATTTTCGGTGGTGCTCACCCATTCGGCTTCCTGCGCCAACCGTGCGTGTACCGTCGCCAGCAGTTCAGACACGGTAAATGGTTTGGTCAGATAGTCGTTGGCCCCCAGATTCATCCCCTTGCGGTGATCAACGCGATCAGTCCGGGCCGTCAGAAAAATGAACGGGACAGTCGCCATGACCGGGTTCTTGCGCAGCTCGTGCAACACCTGAAACCCATCCATCACAGGCATCATGATGTCGCAGATGATGAGGTTCGGGAGTTGCTTGTAGGCTTGCTCAACCCCCTCTTTGCCGTTTTCCGCGCCAATGACCTCGAACCCCTCAAAGCTCAGCATCTCTAGGATGTCTTTGCGGAGTGACTGTGCGTCTTCGACGACAAGGATTTTCTTCTTTTCATCATTCTTGTAGATCATAGGTTTTGCCCCTCGTCAATTCACTACACAACAATGTGCATACCGAACAGAAACCCTGAGATTCCTGATTGTGATCGTGAGCCTGCGTTTGTATCTGCTAGTGCGGCTGACCGCTACCCCACCGCCCTAGATCATCTGCCTGATCAGTCCGTGATTTTTAGCGTGTGTCGTTCTCGTGATGAACGTTGGTACCCTACCATTCTCACTCTTAAACTATAATGCCGCAATACATGCCAAGCCATTAAGATCCTTGCCAGCGTTAGATTGATTTCCAAGATAACAAGCTGTTAACATAAAAACTAACCTCACCTGCGCCCCGACCAACAGTAGCGCTTCATCCCGAATCGAAGCCCATTTGTCTTACTGTTTGATGACTCAAATAAAACATGCTGCGGATTTGGCCGCGCTGTGTCGCTCATTCCCCTGATCGGCTGCTCAAATGACCGCCGCCGCCGCCAACAGGAGAAAGATCAGCCCTGCGGCGATTCGGTAGTAGCCGAATGGGATGAAATTATTGTTGGAAACATAACGCAGCAGCCAACCGATGGCAAACCAGGCCACCACCGCCGAAACGACCGTCCCCACCGCGAGATAGACCAGCTCATCGCTGCCAATTTCATCCAAACTCAAGAGCAAATCGACGACTGTCGCGCCGCCCAGTGTCGGAATCGCCAGGTAAAATGAAAACTGAGTCGCCGTTTGCCGCGACAAGCCGGAAAACATCCCACCGATGATCGACGCCGCCGACCGCGAGACCCCCGGCACCAATGCCAGCGTCTGCGCGAATCCGATCACTACCGCCTGCCGCCACCCGATCTGGTCGAGGGCTTCCGTCGTGACCAAGCGCCCAGACTGCATCCCTGGGCGACGCTCCACGACAATCAGCAGCACGCCGCCAACTATCAGCGTGATGGCGACCACCACCGGCGAAAATAACACCGCTTTGATCCAGTCGCGCAGCAGCAGCCCGATGACGGCGGCGGGCAAAAACGCCACCGCAATCGCCAACCACAACCGCTGCACCCCCCGATCTGCGCGCACGGTGCGAAGCTGCCTAAACAAATCTCGCCGGTAAAACGCCACAACGGCCACCACTGCGCCCAATTGGATGAAAATCTCGAAGGTGCCTTCCAACCCAATCTGGAAATCGAGCAGCGCCGATGCCACAATCAGGTGGCCGGTGGACGAAATCGGCAGAAACTCTGTGATTCCTTCAACGATACCCAGAATCACCGCTTTGATCAGCTCACTGACTTCAACCATTCTGGCTCCATCCAGTAGGTGTTGTTACGGTATTGGCTGGGCCGATGTTATAGGCGGCTGCCAACGACGATCCCAAGCGCCGCCCCAGCCAAGCACAGCAGATTCGTACCCAGCAGATTGATCAGGAAAGCGCCCCAGCGCTGCGCTTCAATGAGTGCAATCGATTCGGTGGCGAACGACGAGAAGGTCGTGTACGCGCCGAAAAATCCAACGGCGATCATCGAGCGCACAGGGAGCGCAAGCGCGCTCTGGCGGGCAGCCCAGGCCACAAATACCGCCAGCAGCAGCGATCCGGTCACGTTGACGAACAGTGTCCCCAACGGAAACGTCGTGCCGAACAGTTCGCGCAGCATCACCCCGATCCAGTAGCGGGCATTCGCGCCGAAAAATGCACCGACGCCGATCAACAAGAAGGTTTGCACCCGCCACACTCCCCGCACATCTACCCAGACGCTGAGCCGATGCAGCGGATTGTAGCGGGGGCTGGCCGCACGCGCAATTGCGCGGTGAAGCGAGCGCAGCGTCGGCAAAAGTGATGCACCATACGGAATTTCTATCGGCAGCGCACTTGGTGATTACAGCGGTGTGTAGGTCGCCTGGAGGCCGAAAGCCGCCGGGCCAACCACCGCCAGCGCTTCACGGCGCTTCAGTTGATCGGGGGCGGGCAAACCAAGAACCGCCACCCGCAGCCCGTACCGCAAGCTTTCGGTTCCCACCGGTTCGCCATCCTCAAGCAGCACCAGCGAGATGAGGTCGGGCACACAACAGACCAA
>JAADYY010000603.1 GCA_010092805.1 Chloroflexota bacterium
GCCCCCGCTACTGATGTTTGATCAGGCATCCTTCACAGATCGCTGCGCTGCGCAAGTCAGCATCTTTTCACGGCTTTGTGTGTTTTATACAACGTAGACATCATCCCGATCAATGCGGAATGGTGTAGGATAGCAAGATAGCTATCGCGATTCGGGGTGCGGTGCAGTCGTGCGTTAGTCCTCGGTTTGAGAAAGTTGTCAAACAGCATATATCTCGATAAAATAAGAATCATGCTGTACGCAGGTCGTGTGTGGTCTTATTGTTAGTCTTGTGGGATGTGCTGAAAGTTGACCTGTTCTCCTCGCTGAGCACGATGATCACGATTGTGGATACGGCTGTTTGTAGTGTGGGTTATCGTTGTATCGGTGATCCATCGCTGTCGATGGACTCGTGGTGCTGCGTGTGGCCCCAATCATCCACGTGGTTGGAAACGTTGAGTTGTGATCAAGGAGTACGTGCTGATGCCTGACACAGATATCCATGCCGCCGGGTTGGTTGACCTGCCGTTGGTGCGGCGGTTGGCCGAAAAAGGAACGCTGCTGGATTGCGAATTGTGCTACACCGGTGAAACCGTTGGGCCGCACGGTGCGCTGCTGTCGAGTATGCTGCCCCAACGCAGCCTGCATACGCTGGTGGGGCGTGTAGGGCGGCGTCCGATGCTCGGCCAATTTCGTTTGAAACCCAACGACCATCTGGCTCAGATGGTTTACATTGCACCACGCCTCGAGTCGTGTGTTGCGGACACAGCCTGGCTGCATCTCATCGACGCGATGGCCGCCGAAGCGGGCCGCCGGGGGATGCACATGCTCACGGGCGAAGTCGATGAGGACAGCCCGCTGTTCATCACCCTGCGGACGGCAGGGTTTGCCGTATACGCGCGCCAGGAAATCTGGGAGCGCCCGGCGGGCATGGGGCTGCCCAAAAATGTCCTGACGGCACCGCTGGCCGTCGAGACCGACGACGACACGATGGACATTCAACTGCTGTACAGCAACATCGTGCCGCGGCTGGTGCAGCCGATTGCCCTGCCGTCGCGCGACAGCACCGGACTCGTCTATCGGCAGCATGGGCGCGTTAAGGGGTACGTGGCAGTCTCGGAGGGACGCTGCGGCACTTACTTGATGCCGTTCCTCCACCCGGATATTTTCTCAGAAGCAGCGGCGATCATCGCGGGCGTGCTTGAGCGCGTGGATCGCGGTGGGCAGCAGCCGGTGTATGTGTGCGTGCGCCGCTATCAGGATTGGCTGGAAGAACCGCTGACGATGCTGGGCTTCACGAGCGGCAGGCAGCAGGCGCTGATGGTGCGGCACATTGCGGCGGGGGTGCGGCGCGTCAATTTAGCGCCCATCAAGCAGACGTTGGAAGCGATTCCCAGCGTGGCGACGCCGCCCACCACCCATCTGAACGCCCAGGCACCGTTGGTCTGGGAATTCGAGCAAACTGGAGAAGACTATATCGCATATGGAACGTCGGATTACTGACGACATCGAAGAACTCAAGCGAGTTCTGCCGCCGCACATTAACAAACAGCTCGATCAGATCGGAAACACCGATGATCTGCTGGAAATTGTGCTGGATCTGGGGCGCATCCCCGCCGCGCGCTACACCACTGGCGAAGTTGAGTTGTCGGAACACGAGGTCACACGCGCGGAATTGGATGCCGTCATCGACAGCATCGGCATGTTCGACGCCGACAACCGCGCCGGGCTGGAACGGACTCTCCATCGTATTTCGGCCATCCGTAACCGCCGCAACGAAGTGGTCGGTCTCACCTGCCGTGTGGGCCGCGCCGTTTACGGCACCATCGATCTCATTCAGGATCTGGTCGAATCCGGCCAAAGCATCCTGATTCTGGGGCCGCCCGGCGTCGGCAAGACGACGATGCTGCGCGAAGCGGCGCGGGTATTGGCCGAAAGCAAGCGTGTCGTCATCGTCGATACCTCCAACGAGATCGGCGGGGATGGCGATGTGCCGCACCCGGCGGTTGGGCGGGCGCGGCGGATGCAGGTCTCACAGCCGGATTTGCAGCATGAAGTGATGATCGAGGCAGTCGAGAATCACAACCCGGAAGCCATCGTCATCGACGAGATCGGGCGCGAACTCGAAGCGACCGCCGCTCGCACCATCGCCGAGCGCGGCGTGCAGTTGATCGGCACGGCGCACGGTAACGCGCTGGACAACCTGCTGCTGAACCCCACGCTGTCGGATCTGGTGGGCGGGATTCAGGCGGTGACGCTCTCTGACGATGAAGCGCGGCGGCGCGGCACGCAGAAAACCGTCCTGGAGCGGCGCTCACCGCCAACCTTCGATGTGTTGGTGGAGCTGCAAACCCGCGACCGTCTGATCGTGCATGAGGATGTGGCCGGGGCGGTCGATACGCTGTTGCGCGGCCAGAAGCTGACGATTGAGCAGCGCAGCCGCAACGAATACGGTGAGATCATGGTTGAAGCGGGTGAGTTCGAAACCAGCCGCCCGCTCTCAGATCGCACCGACGGGCGGAGTCGCGGTGGCGAACGGCGCAACCGCAACGGGCGCTCACGCAGCAGCGAAGCGGAGGCCCCACCCGACAGCGGCGATGATTACGATTTGCCGCCGGACGAAGAACTGCCCGTGACCGTCAATGGCAACGGCAAGCTGCAAAACCTGAACGTTTATGCGTATGGTGTGGCGCGCAACCGCCTGCACCAATCGGCGCGGCGGCTGCAAGTGCCCCTGACGATCACCGACGACGCCGGGCGCGCCGATTTGATTCTGACGTTGAAGAATTACTATCGCCGCCGCCCCAAGCTGATCGTTGATGCAGAGCGGCGCGGCACCCCGATTTACGTGCTGCGCGCCAACACGATCTCGCAGATGGAGTCCTTCTTGATGGATGTGTTCCAGCAGGAAGGCATGGAATCTGACGGTGTGTTCGGCGAGGCGATGCGCGAAGCCAAAGAGGCGATCACGCAGGTGTTGGCGGGCGAAGATTACATCGATCTCGCGCCGCAGACCTCGACGATCCGGCGCTTGCAGCATGAGTTGGCGAACCGCGCCAACCTCAACTCCGAGAGCTACGGCGAAGAACCGGATCGCCACGTCCGCATTCAGCGCCTCAATCACTAAACACGCTACACCGCCACAATTTTTAGCCGGGCTGATCGCGCAGATCAGCCCGGCTTGATGTGATTCTTTGTTGATGCCATAATACTCACGCTCATCGTTCATTTAGGAAGGTGAAACCTATGGCTTACATCAAGGCTGTTACCGAAAACGAGGCGACTGGCAAGACGCAAGAAATCTATGAGGCGGCGCAGAATAAATCGGGCTACATCCCGAATTACACACGCCTATTCGGCCATCGCCCGGAAGTTTATGAGGCGTGGGGGGCGCTGTTGGGGTCAATCAGCGCGAATATGCCGCTGCGCCGCTACGAGCTGGTCACTGTGGCAGCGGCGCGTCAGCTTGGGTCAACGTACTGTATGCTGGCGCATGGGGACGTGATCCTGAACAAAATGGGGGTCGATGAGGCGCAACTGACCGCCATCGTGCAGGACTATCACGCGGCTGATCTCTCGGCGGATGAGGTGGCTGTGATGGCATTCGCGGAGAAAGTCATTCAGAACGCCGGCAGCATCACCCAGGACGATGTCGACCGCCTCAAAACATTTGGGTTGTCCGACGCGGACATCCTGGATGTGACGCTCGCGGCCACCGCGCGGAGCTTCTTCAGCAAGACACTCGACGCCCTGAATGCGATCCCCGACGACAAATACAAGGCATTCAGTGCCGAACTGCTGAACGTCCTTTCGGTTGGCCGCCCTTTCCCTGAAGCGGAATAAGCTGTCCCCCACAAGCGCCCACAGCCGGGATGATCGCGCCGATCACCCCGGCTGTTTTTGTTTATGCCATGCTCACGGCCCGATCAGCGCGTCACCGAGTTCTGCCGGGGCCTGCTCGAGAAGCTGCCCGCCGGGTACTGCTGTCGGCGCGATCAGCGGCGCTGACGGATTGAGCAGGTTGAGTTCCGGCGGCACCACATCAATGGATGGAGCGGCCTGCGCGAGCACCGGGGCGACTGCCGGCGCGAGCGTCGGCACCGCGAGCAGATGCGGCGCAAGCTCCGCCGCCGGGGCCGCGATTGATCCACTCGATCCGTTGGCGCGGTTCGTCTGCGTCAGCGACGCCGCGACGTTCGCGCCGCTCACCATGATCGGGCCGCTGCCCATCCACGCGCCAGTCACGGGCGTTGCGCCCTGGATGCCGCCGTAGACGAGGAAGCTCTCGCCTTCGCCGGTCGTGTTGCTGTTGCGCAGAAACCAGAACGCCAGGTCCGGCACATAGATGCCGACCGTATCGGAATTATTGTTGTCCCAATCGCCGACGACGGGCACCCCCCCGGCAATCCCGCCGTAGAGCAGGCTGACATCCGCGTCACCCGTCGCGTTGCTGTTCCGCAGCAGCCACTGCGCCGTCGCCGGGTTGTACAGGCCAATCGTATCGATGCCGTCGCCGTTCCAATCGCCCGCGATGGGCAGCGCCCCGGCGATGCCGCCGAACAAGAAGCTGATCTGCGCGCCGCCCGTCGTCAGGCTGTCCCGCAGCAGCCACTGACCCGTCGCCGGGATGTACAGCCCGATGCCATCCGCCCCGTCGCCGTCCCAATCACCAACGACGGGCAAAGCCCCCGCGATCCCGCCGTAAACGATGAAGATCTCACCTTCGCCGGTCGTGTTGCTGTTGCGCAGAAACCAGAACGCCAAGTCCGGCACGTAGATCCCCGGCGAGTCGATGTTGTCACTGTTCCAATCGCCCGCCAGCCCGATCCCGTTGGGCACGCCGCCGTACACAAAGGCCGTATCCGCCTCGCCCGTCGTCAGATCGTTGCGCAGCAGCCACAGCGCATTCGCCGGGTTGTACAGCCCGACGCGGGTGCCCGCACCGCCGCCACCCGTCGTCGTGGTGATATTGACCTGCCAATCGGTGACGACGAAGCCCGTCTCGTTGACCAGATCATCGACGATGAACAACTGCCAGGTGCCGTTCGGATCGATGCCGTCGAACACCGCGAGATTCGCGCTGTGCGTGCCCAGCGGGGCGGGGAAGGGGTAGTTCTCGCCCGGCTCGTAATCCGCTGGCCGGAACGATCCGCTGCTGCACAACGTCGCGTCCGGCAGGGGCAGCGCTGCCTCGTCGTCAAACGTCCAGGTGCGGTTGACGATGTCGCTCTCGCCGCACGCATCGGACGCAAGTACCGCCGCCTGGCCGCCCGGCGACACCACCAGCATATCGAGATCATCCGGGCGCGAGTGCGTCACGCCGTTGACCACCACATCAACATCGGTGATCGTGCCCGTGCGCCCTGTCACATCAACGGTCGCCGGGTAGGGGTTGGCGATGCCCGTCGATCCCGCCCCCGGCACTGTGATGGCGGATGGCTGGGTGACGAACTGCACGCTGAAGCCATCGACGATGAAGCCCGCCGATCCCGGTGTGTCATCGACGGCGTAGAGCTGCCACAACCCGTTGGGGCTGAGTCCATCAAACCCGCTGAGCGCGGTGCCGTATGGCCCGGCGGGCGCGGGGGCCGGGAACACATCGGAGTCGCCGGGGTAATTCGACGGGCGGAAGCTGCCCGCCACACACGGCCCGGTATCTGGCAGCAAAGTGACCGCCTCATCACTGATCGTCCAATTCACATCCACCAGATCTGGGCTGCCGCACGCATCCGAGACGAGCAGCACGCTCTGACCGGTTGGCCCCACCAACAGCAGGTCAAGGTCGTCGGCGAACGGGTGCGTCACACCGGAGATGTTGGCGTTCACATCCGCGATCAGCCCACCCTGCCCGCTCACGTTGAGCAGCGTCGGGTAGGGGTTGGCGATGCCGCTCGTCCCCGTGCCCGGCACCGCGATCAGCGCCGGGGCGGTGGTGATCTCCAACGCCCACCCCTGACCGAGCAGGCCAGTGCTGCCCGCCTGATCATCGAACACGAGGATCTGCCAGACACCGTTGGCGTTGGTGCCATTGAACACGCTCAGCGCCGAACCGTAAGGGCCGCCGGGCGCGGGCAGCGGCAGATTGTCGCCGTCGCTGCCGTCGTAATTGGCGGGTTGATAGCTCCCCGACGGGCACGCGCCCGCTGACGGCAGCGGCTGTGCGGCCACCGCGCTGAGCGTCCAGGTGACGCCGTTGACCACCGTCCCCGCGCACGCATCCGACGCCACAAGGGCCGTGCTGCCCGTTGGCCCGATGACCAGAATGTCCAGATCGGCAGGTGCGCCGTGAGTCAGGCCGCGCAACTGCACCTTCACATCAATGATCAACCCCGGCAGATTATCGACGGTGATCACCGATGGATAGGGATTGGCGGGGCCGTCGCTGCCGCCGGCTGGGATGGCAATGGCGGTTTGGTTAGCAAAAATGCCGAAGGCCGCCCCGCTAGGGCCGAAGGTCAGCAGCAGAATCGCCGCACTGCACAGCATCAACAGCAGCCGCAGCCGCCGCGTCCAGTTTGGATTATTTTTAGGCACAACCACATCCCCCTTGGATTGCGTGGCTTTCGTGCGCTTGAGCACGTTCAAACACTGCGGTAATTGTAGGGCGGGGGTTGGTTCCCAGCAATAGTCTGGTCAATACCGCACCCAGATCAGCGTAGGCGGCTGGGCGAGGGGGTGTTGGTGTGCATTGATTTTCCCGCAGGTGCCTCACAGGCTTCCATTTAAAATTAGCCAAACCTTAATCATTTATTACGATTGGGCGTCGTGGAAACCATGTTACGCTTCATAAGGCACAGTTCAATCTAACGTATAACAAACTCCAAGAGTCCCCAGTGGAAACGACGCTGACCCTGACATTGGACGCCGTTGCGGTGGCGGTACTCGCCGTACAGGTCGATCAGATTGTGTTTGCGAACACAGCGGCGACGACGCTGACGGGCTACCCGGCGGCGGCGCTCGATCAACTGAGACTGAGCGATTTGATCCATCCAGAAGACCCGGCGCAGGTGCCGCCCTGGCAGGCCCTTGACCCCGCCGCGCCGCCCGCACCGTTTGCAGCACAGCTCCGGTGCGCGGACGGGTCGCGGCTGTGGGTGAACGTCACGCTGGCACCGCACACCGCACCAGATCAGCCGGTCTGGTTGGCGACACTCGTCGATATTGATGATCTGCGGCGGTCGCTGGCTGAACATAAACAGCAAAACGCGCTGTACACAACGCTGGCCAGCCACTTTCCGAACGGCATGGTCGCCATGTTCGATCACAATCTCCGCTGCCTGCTGGCCGATGGACAGGTGTTTCGTGAGGTCGGGGCGAATCCGCCGATGATGATCGGGCACACGCTGCGCGATCTGTTTCCGCCGGAAGTCGCTGACCGTGACGAACCGCATCTGCGGGCGGCGCTGGCGGGCGAACCCCGTGTGAACGAGGTGTTTCACATAGGGGCATACTACCGTGTCATCACCGCCCCGGTCTATGACGCCGACGGCACGATCATCGCTGCATTGGTGATGACGCAGGACATCACCAAAGAGACCGAGCGGCTCCAGGCACTCAACGCGAGCGAAGCCCGGTTCCGCAGCCTCTTCGAATCGGCGGCGGTGGGCATCTTTCTCGCCAGTCCAGATTTCAGCGAGACGTTCAACAACCCGGCCCTCATGGATATGCTAGGGTACGAGCACGAGGAAATTCAGGGCCGCGACCCCCAACTGTTTCGCCACCTTAACGAGCGACAAGCTGAGGACAACTCCCTGTACAGAGAGTTGATTAGTGGGCAGCGTGATAGCTACAGCCAGGAACATCGCTTGCTGCGCAAAGACGGCAGCGATTTTTGGGTGCGGGTGACGCTGTCGCTCATCCGTGACGCCGAGGGCGCACCCCACCGTGTGATGGGCATCATCGAGGACATCGATGAGCGCAAGCGCGCCGAAGAAGCGCTGCGCCAGAGCGAGGCCAAGCTGCGCTTGATCACCGATAACATGCTGGACATGGTGAATCAGTTTGGGCCAACTGGCCAGTTTGAATACATCAGCCCGTCCCATGAGCGGGTGTTGGGTTTTACCCCCGATGAAATGCGGGAGCGGTCGGTCTTTGATCTACTGCACCCCGATGACATCGCGCCTGTGCGTCAGCGCAGCGCGCAAGCCGCTGCGGATCGCCGCCCGTACACCATCGAATACCGGGTGCGCCGCAAAGACGGCAATTACATCTGGCTCGAAACGACCATCGTCCTGCTCTTTGACAATGCGTGGCAGGTGCGGGGCGGCGTCACGACCGCCCGCGATGAGACGGCCCGCAGAGAGGCAGAAACGGCGCTCGAAGTGGAGCAGGCGCTCAGCTCGATGAAGAGCAAGATGATGATGCGCATCTCACACGAGTTCCGCACCCCACTCGCCACCATCCGCAGTTCCAGCGATCTGCTGGAGCGCTACTTCGAGAAGATGACCAGCGACCAGCGGCGCGAGCGCTTCCGCCATATCAAAGCCGAAATCCGCCGCATTGCCGCGATGCTCGACGACCTGACGCAGGTCGTGCACGGGCAGAACAATACCCTGGAGATCGACTGGGCGGACTTCAATTTAGACCGCCTGTGCCAGTCCGTCATCGAAAATATGTGCATGACCAGCGCTCGCCAGCACAACCTCACTTTTCACACCGACGGCAATACGTACCACTTCAGCGGCGACGAACAGCAGATCACCAATGCGCTCGGCAAACTGATCACCAATGCGGTGATCTATTCGCCGCCCGGTTCGGCGGTGCGGTTGCGCCTGTTCACCGATGGCGACTGCGCGGCGCTCGAACTCTGCGATGAAGGCGTCGGCATCCACCCCGACGACATCGCCGATCTGTTCGAGCCGTTCTTCCGGGGGCGCAACATCGGCGAGGTGACCGGGATTGGGCTGGGGTTGAGCATCGTCAAGTACATCGTTGAGCTACATCACGGCAGCATCAGCGTCGCCAGCGAACTGGGCCAGGGCGCTTGCTTCACCATCCGGCTGCCGTTGAGTCGGCCCGCCACCTAAGCGCGGTGGGCCAGCGCAGCGCCGAGCAAGCAGGGCGCTTGCTCGGTTGACGCAGCGCCTTTAGTCATTCAGGTGCGCCAGGTACGTGAGCACCACTTGGTTGAATTCTGCCGGGCGTTCCATATTGGGCAGGTGCGCGGCGTGATAGATCACGCTTTTCTTCGCCCCGGCAATGCCCGCGACCATCGCATCGGCCACCGCGTGCGCCACCGGCTGGTCAAGCTGCCCAACAATCGCCAGCACAGGCGTTTGCAATTCATACAGCCGCGTGATCGCGCGCGGTTCGACGATCTGTTCGTTGCCCACCCCAAACTGCGTTTGCAGGTTCTTGGCGTTCATCGCGCGCACCTGCTCGCGCACAGCGCTGCCCACCTGGTCTGGTGTGCGCTGCGGGCCATCGACCCACATTTGCAGTTGCAGTTCGTTGGCCTGCTCCAAATCATTTCGTGCCAGCGCTTCGCTCAGGTCTTTCTCCTGCGGAATCGGGCCGGTCTGGTTGCGGTAGCCGCTCACCGTGCCGCCCACTGTGATCACCCCGGCGACCATTTCCGGGTACACCAGCGTATAATCGATGGCAACGCGGCCACCCAGCGCGCAGCCGAGGAAATACGCCCGGTCGATGGTTAACACCTTCAACAGGTCGCGCACGTCCTCGTGATGGGCGAAATCCCCTGCTACCATCTCGGAACGACCGTACCCGCGCAGATCCAGCCGGACCACGCGGTAGTGTTCGGCAAACACCTGAAACTGGTCATCCCACATGCGGCTGTCGGTGATCTCGTCGTGAATTAAAACCAATCCACGCCCCTCACCCGCAAATTCGTAGTAAATTTTGGTGCCGTTGATTTCGGCTATCCCCGTCGTCGTGTCTGGCATGTCGCTTTCCTATCGCGTTGTATCGCCGATTTTAGTGATAATCACAAAAACGATTATATCAGTGCCCTGCAGAACACGCACCCGCGTAGTGAGCAATGAACCAGACACTGATTAACAAATATGCCTATGCAACAGGGCAAAATCCCTATGCCTCCGCGTGCAAGGCAGCACATAAGCGTATAATACACCACTTAGGATTTTAGCAGTATAGCGAACTCCCTAACAGTTGAAACCCTTGAATGAAAAAATTGTGAACACATTGAACGTTAATGTACTTTTCGCAAAAAATCCGCTATCATATCCATGTGAACGTTCAACAAATCTCAAATAGCGGTCGTCAGCAGCAGCGGAGGGATTTGCCCCGGCCTGATGTGCGGGGACAGACCAACGCACCCACATTCGATTTTCGGCATATGGAATGCCGCAGCAACGAGGAGTAACGGCGATGTCGTATTTGACTGATCAGTATCTTTTGCGTGCCCATCAAGATGAGATGATGCGGGCTGCCGACCGTGAACGTCTGGTGACCGAGGCACTGGCAGCGCGGCAAGGGCGGCCCGGGTATCTCCCGGCGCTGACGTCGGTCGGTGCATGGGTGGCGGCGCAGCTTCAGGCGCGCCGGGCGGACGGGCACACCCGTCAAGCCGACGGCGGTGCGCTGGCTTCAGAGCGCAACTAAACGCCGACGGCGTGAAATTTGACTTTTTCGTTGGGGCTGCCGCGTCGATCAGTGTGGTGCGGCAGCCCCGCGTCGGTCAGTCGGCGCGCTCTGCGGCGAGCGCTTGTAGTGCCTCACGATCCTTTTTCGTCAGCCCCTTGACCACCAACCCATACGACGCATCGATCCATTCGTAAAGCTCATCGTCGGGCACCGAACCATCACAGGCGACGGTGTTCCAGTGAGCTTTATTAAGATGATAACCGGGTGTCACCGCCGGGTAGGTTTGGCGCAGCACAATCGCCAACTGTGGATCGCACTTCAGGCTGATGCTCACCGGGTCAGCCGCCGGTATCAGCGCAAACATCTTGCCCATCACCTTGAACACCATCGTGTCCGCATCAAACGGATAGGTCTCCTCAACGCCCGGCTTGGCGTTGCAATACGCCCGCAGCACCTCACGATCCGTTGTCTCGGCCATCACACCCCCTCAAAGCGCACGCTCGCAAACAAATGTTCTCATTGATACCCACATTTAACCGCACCCCGCCGCCGAATGCAAGCCTGAATCGCGGCCCTTAATCGGACTCAGCGGCGCGGACTTCGGCGAGCATCTGGCCGCGCTCGACGACAGCGCCTGCTTGCACCGCGATCTGGCTGACCACGCCATCGGCAGCCGCCGTCACGCGGATTTCCATCTTCATCGCTTCGAGCAGCAGCAGCGTCTGCCCACGCGCGACCGACTCGCCGACGCTGACCAGCACTTCGCGGATTTGGCCGGGCATCTGCGCGGTGATCTTGCCGCCCGCAGCCCCAC
>JAADYY010000604.1 GCA_010092805.1 Chloroflexota bacterium
GCCGACGCCAACGGAACGCCCATCGCTCGCATCGAGTCGATCTCCGCGCCACCCCGGCAATCCGCCGACCGCGCGCTGTGCCAACCGATCACAATCCAGTTACTGGCTGATGTGTCCGTCGATCTCAAAGCTGCACTGATCATCGAAAACACGCTCGGCTGGCCGCTTGCGCAAACCGACGCCATCTTCGCGGACGCCGCCCAGCGCACCAGCAGCGCGCTCGGCCCCGGTGATCAGCTCAGCGCGTATCCGCTGCTGCGGCTGCCCTACGGCGCGCCGCCCGGCAATTATCGGCTGCGGCTGCGGCTCTACGATGAGACGACCACCCCATCCGGCTACCTCCCCGACCGCTCCGACGTGGGCCGGGCGGTTGATCTCGGCGTGTGGACGGCTGCTCCCGGCGCAGATTGGCCCCTCACACAGCGCCCGGTCGATCTGCCCGTCCGCGCCGATCACCACGTCGGGGGCGATCTCACGCTGGTCGCGCACGATCTGCCGCCGGAGCCGCCAACGCTCAACAATGGCAGCCTGCTCCAGATCACGCTGCTGTGGTCGAGCGCGGCGGCCCGCGAAGCGCTGCCCACGCTCACCCTGCGCGCTGAGTCGGGCGGTTGGTCGCTGGCGATCCCACCAAGCACGCCGCCCCAGGCCGGGATCACCCGTGACTGGCGCGCAGCGCGCATCCCCGCCCACGCCGAGCCGGGGGGCGCGCTGCTGATGCTGCCCGATGGCACGACGCTCGCCCGCTACCAGATCGAGGCGCTGCCGCTGCTGACCGATCCACCGCCGTATGCACACGCAATCAGCGCGCGTTTCCCCGGCGTCGGCGCGTTGGTCGGCTACACCCTCACCGATCCACTCCAGTTAGGCAGCGCCCCACAGATTCGGCTGATCTGGCGGGCAGAGTCTGCCGCAGCGCTCAGCTACACGGTGTTTGTGCAATTGATCGACGCTGACGGCTTCGTGATCGCGCAGAGCGACTCTATCCCCATGAGCGCAGCGCGCCCGACGACGGGCTGGCGTGCGGACGAATTCATCGAGGATGGGCACACCCTGCGGTTCAACGCGCGCGCCGCACCCGGCCCCGTGCGGCTGATCGCCGGGCTGTACGACGCGGCGACCGGCGAACGTCTGCGCCTGCCGGATGGCCGTGACGCCGTGACGCTCGCCGAGGGGTTGATCGTGGAATAGCTCGCTAGAAGCGCCCGGTCATGGCGTCGGCGTAGCCCGTCAGTTCAGCGTAGCCGTAACCGGTCGCGTCACCGCTGATGCGCACTGTCCCCTCCCAGTAAGCGATACCGCCGCCGTACAACTCCTGATCGGCGATTTGCGGCGTGACGGTGATCACAAACGGCTCCGCCTCGCCCACATCGACACTGATGATCCAGCCCGCCGGGTACTCCGCGCCGCTGTGCGGGCTGCGCCAGGTATCCGTCGCCTCGATGGTGAAGCTTTCGGCGGGCAGATAGCGTGTGCTGCCGTCCGGGTTGACCAGCAGCCCACCGAACGCTGGCTCCTTGCCGCCATCGATGAGCCGGATTTGCCCCACCATCATTTCGCGGTTGTCGTCGAACTGTAAGCCGAACCAATCCCAACCGAGCGCCGCGCTGCCGAGCGCGCTGGTGCTGAACTCGTGATCTTTCCACGAGGCACCGCTGACGGTGAACATTTCGTCGCCCACCGTGATCGTGCCTTCGGTCAGCAGCCGCGTCAGCGAGTAATAGTGACTGGCATTGCCGATCTCCTCGCTCTTGGGGCTGAGTCCAGTGTCGCCTTGCAGCGCGGGCAGCTTGAGCTGCTCCAGCGTCAGATCGACGGCGAAATCAGCGGTCGCGGCGGTGATGCGCGTGAGGGTCGCCTCATCGTCCAGCGCGGCGACCTGCCAATCCTCCAGCCACACCCGGTAGCGCGGGTCAACCGTCGCGCCCGCCAGATCAGCGCTATCACGACTGTAACGCTCGTCGTGGAAGAACTGATTCCCGGCCACATCGGCCAGCGCAAAGTGCGCCATATACAACTGGTTCGAGCGCCACTCCGAGTCGGTCGCGGCGGAGTCCGGCGTCAGCGCACGGCGGAAAATGGTGAACTGGTAGCCAAAGTGACGACCGTCTGCCGTTTGGACGTTGCCCGTGTAATACCACCACTCCGTTTGATAATCCGGGTTCGGGCCGAAATCGCGCGGGAACTGCCAGTCGCGCGGCTCAATGGCGCGGGTGTAACCGCTTAAATCCTCGCTGATTTCCGGGATGAATGTGCTGGCCGTCACGCCTTGATTCGTGTTGATGAGGGCCAAACCCGCGCCCACGACGACCAGCGCCAGCGCCCCCAAAATGATCCATCGCCACATGGTGAGTCGATTTCCTGTTTGAACTTCTATTCACAATAACCGGAGTATACCTGACGCCGATGAGCAAATTCTTAAAGCCGCCGCAGGGGTGACGATCAGGCAGTGCTGGCGGTGACATCTATTACTGCTGATCAGCGCCGTGTTTTCGCTATCATCGAGGTTAACTCGCAATGAAGATCACAGCACATCGGGTGCCGAAAACAATGGCATCTGGCGAAAAACTGACAAGTGGAGTCACGAGGAGGACAATTCGTGTTTAGGAGCTTACGGTTTATCATCACGGTGATCGTTGCAGCCGTCGCATTGGGCGGCCTGCTGTTGAGTGCGTCGGTGGTGCAAGCACAGCGGCCTGTAGCGTATGGGCTGTTTTTCTACTCGCCCTCCTGCCCGCACTGCCATGAGGTCATGGACAATCACTGGCCCGGCATTCAGGGCGAATTCGGCGATCAACTGCGGGTGCTGTTCGTGAATGTCGCCATCCCAGAGGGCAGCCAATTGATGCTGGCGACCACCAGCGCGCTGAACATCAACTCGAATGGCGTGCCGATGCTGGTTCTGGGGTCGGATGTCATGATCGGTTCGCTGGAGATCCCCGCCCGCGCCCCCATCGTGATCCGTGATGGCTTAGCGAACGGCGGCATTCGCCCGCCAGCGGTGCCCGGCATCGATCAGATTTTTGAGCAGGCGTTCGGCGCACCTGTGCCCAGTTCACCAGCCATCGTCGCGGAAATCGATGCGGTCGAAACGCTCACCGTCGGCGACCGCCTGGCCGCTGACCCCATCGCCAACACCGTCGCCATCGCCATCCTCATCGGCATGGTCGCGAGCATGGGTTCGGTGCTGATGATCAGCCTTCAGTCGCTCAATCAGCAGACCTCGAATTTGCTGCTGGCGCTGCGCGGACGCTCCGGCCAGCGGCTTCTGTTGGTGATCACGCTGGTCGGCCTCGCGCTGACCGTCTCACTCCTTGCAGGCAGCAGCTCCGATCTGGGCGTGACGGCGCTCGCGGGCTTTGAAGTCCTGATCTTCGCCGTCGCCGCCGTGACGATCAGCCGCATCCCGTCAGCGTCGGCGGCCCCGCGTTGGCTGCTGCCGCTCATCGTGATAGCTGGGTTGGCGGTGGCGGGCTATCTGGCGTATGTGGAAGTGACGGTCTCGGAGGCGGTCTGTGGCGCGGTTGGGGACTGCAACACTGTCCAGCAGAGTCCGTATGCGCGGGTGCTCGGCATCCCCGTTGGCGTGATTGGCATTGTGGGCTATCTCGCCATGCTCGTGACGCTGGGTGCCCGGCGGTTGATCGGCCCGCGCACGGCAGATGCGGCGCTGTTCTCGATGGCGCTGTTCGGCACGCTGTTCTCGGCGTACCTGACATTCCTCGAGCCGTTCGTGATTGGCGCGTCCTGTGCCTGGTGCCTCACCTCATCGATCACGATGCTGCTGATTTTGTGGCTGGTCGCCTCGCGCGAATAACCCAGATCGAAGCCGGGCAGATCAGCGCTTGATCTGCCCGGCAGTTTTGTCCGTTATGCCTTACAAAGATTGCACCGACAGTTCGCGGCCTGGGCGCAGTTCCTTTTCATAACCGATGTGCGCGTAGTTCACGCGCATCCCGGCGCGTTCGTACAGGCGCGTCGCCCCGGTGAGGCTGTGGGCATCGACGCCCAGCCCGGCCCGTGCCTTGCCGATACCGCGAATCCGGTGGAAGCCCTCGCGCAGCAGCGCCGTACCTAACCCTTTGCGGCGATGATCCCGCATCACACCCACCACATCGATCCAGCCCTGGTCGGCGTCCTCCTCAGAACTGGGCCAGGCCATCATCACACCCGCCGGTTCATCCCCAGCGAGGGCCAGCACCCACAGATTCGGGTCGAAATCCTCGGAGTTGTCAATGGAATGCTGCCAGCGCTCCATCGCATGTT
The DNA here is from genome assembly GCA_010092805.1 of Chloroflexota bacterium. Classification (GTDB taxonomy): domain Bacteria; phylum Chloroflexota; class Anaerolineae; order Aggregatilineales; family Phototrophicaceae; genus Flexifilum. The sequence goes on from JAADYY010000604.1 coordinate 4,267, forward strand.
CCAGCGGTGCGTCCGTGAAGCCGCGATGATCGCGGAACGACTCGCGGTGCGCGATGACAAATTCCCGCAGGTTGGGATGTTCAGCGTAAGTCACCACGCGAATCCCTTCCGGCCATTCGGGGGCAGGCGGCTCATCGTCCAGATCGATGACCATGCTGTGCGAGCGCTGTTCGGCGGTCATCCCGAAGGCTTCCACCGTCGCGCGCCCCCACTGATTGTCTTCCTTCATATAGGCCGCCAACACGACGCGCGCATCTTCCGGCACTTTGGCGAAAACACCGCGCGCACGCTGTTCGCACCATGCACACAGCTTCGCTTCAAGCCCGCGCCCGCGATGCTCCGGCAGCATCGTGATCCACATCACCGGATGGACGGGCAGCGCAGATGTCGCCCACAGCTCAGCAACGGCGATCATGCGGCCATCGCTCGTGAACACCCCCAGCGTATCGGTCGCCAAATCGAACCCCGGCGACAGCAGTTCGCTCTCGAAATCCGCGCGTGTGCCGTGAAAAGCGCCATACTCCTCAACGTGCTTGGCGGCGTAGAGATCGTAGTAGGTGTCAAAGTCGTCGCGTGTGGTGGGGCGCAGGGTATACGCGCTCGCCTGTTCAAGTTCTGTGCTTGGCATGGTCATCGACCATCTCCTTGTATGCGATTGTTATAGGTGCCTCAGCATAACCTATTCTAACCAGGTTTTAACGCTTGTCAACGGGTCACAAAAGACATATTTCACAAGAAGCTCTGAACGGCGCACTGCTTTCGGGGAGAGATTGTCTAATGCTTCCGGGCACCATAGGTGTTATGGTGGGCA
>JAADYY010000108.1 GCA_010092805.1 Chloroflexota bacterium
CTGACGCCACCTTGCCCCGTTCAACGGGCGAAACCCCGACCAGCCCCCCCCCTGGCGGATCGCCCCCGCTCGCGGCGGTCGGGCGGGCGTGGGCGCGCATCGCACCCAGATTGGTGCCGGTGCTGGCCGTGATCACGGCGCTGATCATCACCGTGCCGTTCATGATGATCACGGGGGGGCGCGGCGATTTCGCGCGCGGCCTCAACATCGCGGGCACCGCCTACAGCGCCTTGCTGGAAGGATCGCTGGGCCTGGCGATCAACGATCAGGTCTCAGCGGATGATCTGGCGCGGATGCTGGCGCTGGCCGAGTCCACGCCGCTGGCGCAGCGCGACCTGCGCGGGTTGGGCGGCGATGTCGGCGATCTGGCGGCGGTCGGCATGGCGGATGCGGCTCGCTACGGCGAAGCGCTGGCCTTCTTCGACGGGTTGGGCGGCGGCCTCAGCGACGATCAACTGACCGCGCTGGGCGAACGTATCCCCACGATCACCACCAACGGCCCAGAGACGCTGGACGCGATGCGCCCGCTGATCGCCGACCTGGACGCGGCGGATCGTGGCGATGTCCGCGAACTGGCCGCACAGATCGCCGCGGTGGACGCGCTCAGCGCCGAGGATCGCACCGCGCTCAGCGCGCTGGCACCAAGTGCCGCTGACTACAACGACGCTGATCTGCTGCGCTACATGCAGATCGTTGACGATGACGGCATCGTCGCGCTCACGCGGCAGGTCGAACAGCTCAGTGTGCTGACCGCGCTCGATCTGTCGGTCGAGACGCCGGAAGCGCAGACGCTGGCCGAGATCGCCGCGCTTGATGATGGGATCGCAGGGGCGCGCGAACTGACCGCCACCGCCGATCTGCTGACCGAGGCGGGGATCAGCGACCCGGCAGCGCTCGACGGCGAGATTCGCTTGACACGCGAACTCTACAGCGAAGATCTGCTGACGAACGGGGACGACGTAGCCGCCGCGCTGCGTGACGAACTGCCGCCGGCGCTGGAGGCTAACCTCGTCGTTCAGCGACCGGGCAACCGCCTGATCGTCGATCCGGGCGGCGGCACGGCGGGGATCATCTACACGAATACGGGCACGGAAGAGGAGCCGGGCCGCGAAGTGCCGGAAGTCGTCTACGGGCGGCTGGGCGGGTCGGCGCTGGTGTTCTTCCCCGCCAACCTGGAAGGCACACTCGTGCGCGCCATCCCCTTCGTGATCGCTGGGCTGGCGGTGGCGCTGGGCTTCAAGGCCGGGCTGTTCAACATCGGCGCGGAAGGGCAGCTCTACCTGGGCAGCGTCTTCGCCATCTGGGTGGGCTTCTCGCCGCTGTTCGCGTGGATGCCGCTGATCTTGCATCTGCCGCTGGTGTTGGCGGCGGGCATCCTCGGCGGGATGCTGTGGGGGGCGATACCCGGCGTGCTGAAAGCGTTCACGGGCGCGCATGAAGTCATCGTGACGATCATGCTCAACTATATCGCCATTCGGCTGGTCGATTGGCTGATCAAATCGACCAACCCGGTCATCCTCGGTGATCCGAGCGCGAGTACGCCGCGCTCACCGTTCCTCAACCCGTCCGCGCAGCTCCCGCACTTCGACGACTTCGGCCCGCTGCTCTACCTGGCGGTGGGCGTGATCGTCGCGCTGGTGCTGCTGTGGTTCCGCCGTGAACAGGTGCGCACCGATCTGCGAGCGGCGGTGCGCCCGGTCGTCAGCGGGCTAATTGTCGCGGCGGCGGGCTGGCTGTTCCTGTGGCTGACGGTGCGCGGCGCGCTCCATTTCGGCCTGATCGTGATGTTTGCAGCGGTGTGGCTGGTCGATTGGTTCCTGAACCGCACGACGCTCGGCTTTGAGCTGCGCACCGTCGGCGCGAACCCCGATGCCGCCCGCTACGCCGGGATGAGTGTGCCCCGCAACGTGATTCTGGCGCTGGCGCTCAGCGGCGGGCTGGCGGGGCTGGCGGGCACCATCGAGATCAGCGGGGTGCAGCTCAATTTGCAGCCGGAATTTTTCGCCGGGCTGGGCTTCGACGCGATTGCGGTGGCGCTGCTGGCGCGCAACAACCCGCGCAACATGATCGCGGCGGGGCTGTTGTGGGGCGCGCTGCTGTCGGGCGCGGGCTTGATGCAGGTGCGCGCCGAGATCTCGATTGACCTGGTGCGCGTCATTCAGGCGCTGATCATCATGTTCATCGCCGCCGATGCGATCATCCGCACGGTGTGGCGCATCCCCAAATCGGCGGAGATCACCGGCATCCCGACGATTGCTAAGGGCTGGGGAGGCTGAGCCGTATGATCCGTGAACCGATTTCGCTTGCCTATTTGTTCGTTCGCCCGGCGTCACCGACGCAGATTCATCGGGAGCGCGCAGCACACGTATGACCACCTCAACCCCCACCTTTGACCCGACCATCGCGGCAGCGCCGACCTCGTGGCGCGACCGCATCAAGATCACCCGCGTTGGCATCTTTTCGGTATTTTTCATCCTGCTGGGCCTGTGGATGCTGATCGGCGGGCCGCAGACCATCGCCGGGGATACCGTCACCGAACTGACCTTCGGCGGCGACCTGGCCCCGCTGCTGGTGCCCACCCTCACCTACACGCTGATCGTCGGGGCGCTGTACCTCGCGGGCGGCGTCGTTGGGCTGCTGGCTGTGCCGGGGCTGCAACGCCTCAAGACGCCCTGGCTGCTGATCAACGGTGTGCTGATCATCCCCACCGTGCTGATCATCGCGGCGGCGGATAACAGCACCAACGTCACGGTGATGCTGCAAGTGAGCGTCCGTCTGGCGACGCCCATCGTGATCGGCGCGCTGGCGGGCATCTGGTGCGAGCGGGCCGGGGTCGTCAACATCGGCATCGAAGGCATGATGCTGACGGGCGCGGCCTTTGGCTTTGTGGCCTTCACGCTGCTGCTGCCGACCGGCGCGCCCACCCCCACGCTGTTGATCGTGGGGGTGATCGTGTCGGTGCTGGCCGGCGGCCTGATGGCCGTGCTCCACGCCTGGCTGTCGATCACGTTTCGCACCGACCAGATCGTCAGCGGCACGGTGATCAACATTCTGGCCGTCGGCCTCACGAGCTTCGCCCGCCGCGAGATCCTGCTGTCGTCGGATGCCGGGCGCGAGACGCTCCAGCCCATCGCCATTCCGGTGCTCTCCGAGATCCCGGTGTTGGGCGATGTGCTGTTCAACGGCAAGCCGATCTTCTACATGATGTTCATCCTGCTGTTCCTGACGCACTTCATCCTGTTCTTCACGCCCTGGGGCCTGCGGATGCGCGCCGTTGGCGAGAACCCGCACGCGGCGGATACGCTGGGCGTGAATGTGCTGCGCGTCCGCTGGATCAGCGTGATCATCGGCGGCCTGATCGCCGGGCTGGCGGGGGCGTGGTTCTCGCTGGAAACCAATGGCAGCTTCGACGACAACGTCACCAGCGGGCGCGGCTTCATCGCCCTGGCCGCCATGATCTTCGGGAAGTGGCTGCCGTTCGGGGCGTTCGGCGGCGGGCTGCTGTTCGGCTTCTCGGATGCGCTGGGGCAGCGCTTCCAGTTCCTCGGCGTGCCGATTCCGCCGCAGTTCTTGCAGATGGTGCCCTACATCATCACGATTGTCGTGCTGGCCGGGCTGGTCGGGCGCGCCATCCCCCCGAAAGCCAGCGCCAAACCCTACGTCAAGGAAGAGAAGTAGCCA
>JAADYY010000605.1 GCA_010092805.1 Chloroflexota bacterium
ATCCAGGCTGCGCGTGCAAGTGGGGTGGTGGCACTTCCCCACAGAAGCACTGATCCCGGCGGTGGATGCACAGGGCGGGCCGCTGGAAAGTGTGATGCTCGCAGCAGGTGGGTTCGTCGGCGCGATCCAGCAGCCTGACCTCGATTTGACCGCGACGGAGCGCGCGACCTTTGGAGGTGCCGTCGCGCTGACCGGCTACCTGCTCGACGCGGATCGTCTGACATTGGCCTGGGAGGCTGTCGGGGTGCTCGACGATGATTACACGGTTTTTGTGCAGGTGGTTGGGCCGGATGGGCAGGTTGTGGGGCAGGGAGATGCGCCGCCGGATCTGCCGACGCGCTATTGGCGGCCCGGCGAACGCTATCACACGGAACACACCCTGATCTATCCGCAGCCGCCCGCCGCCGGACGGTACCGTTTGCTGATCGGCTGGTACCGCCCGGCGGATTTCCTAAGGCTCAGTGTCGCAGCGCCCGACGACGCCTACCCGCTGCTGACGCTCGACTTGCCCAACTAACCAAAGCGCGCGGCGGTGCTATTCGATCTCGACAGCCAGGGCGACGGCCTCCGCCCCGCCCAGGCACAGCGCCGCGATCCCGCGTTTCAGCCCGCGCTCACGCAGCGCATGGATCAGGGTGATGAGCACACGCGCGCCGCTGGCCCCCAACGGATGGCCGAGGGCAATCGCGCCGCCGTTGACGTTGAGTTTCTCCAGTGGCAATTGATACCCATCTTTCTCCAGCCCCTTGAGATCCGCGAGCACTTGGGCCGCGAATGCCTCATTAATCTCGAACAGATCCACGTCGTCCATCATCCAGCCCGCGCGATCCAGCGCCACCGGGATCGCTTTGACCGGGGCGTAGAAAATCCACGCCGGATCGACGGCAGCCTGCCCGTAAGCCACGATCCGCGCCAGCGGTTGGTGACCATGCTGTTCCGCATAGGCGCGGCTGCTGACGACCAGGGCCGCCGCGCCGTCGTTCAGACCAGGGGCGTTCCCGGCGGTGACGCTGCCAGCGTCCTCGAAGGCGGGTTTGAGCTTCGCCAGTGCCTCAAGCGACGTATCCGCGCGGATGGGTTCGTCGCGGTCGATGACGATCTCGCCCTTGCGGGTTGAGACGGTCACAGGCACGATCTCGGTGCGGAATTGACCGCGCTCGGTCGCGGCCAATGCGTTCTGATGGCTGCGCAGCGCGAAGGCGTCCATTTCGGCGCGGGTGACTTCCAACTGCCGCCCGATGAACTCGGCGGCGTTGCCCATCGCCCAATCACACAGCGAACACCAGAGGCCGTCAGCCATCAGCGCGTCGTGAAGTTGGACGTGGCCGTATTTATTCCCCGTGCGGTGCGTGTCATCCAGATAAGGGGCGCGGCTCATACTCTCGACGCCGCCGGCGATGAACAGATCACCGTCTTCTGCGCGGATCGCGTTGGCCGCCAGCATCACACTTTTGAGACCGCTGCCGCAGGCTTTGTTGACGGTCAGCCCGCCCGCAGACGTGGGCAGCCCGGCACCAATGCTGATTTGACGGGGCAGGGCTTGGCCGACACCCGCACTGACGACATTGCCGATGATGACCTCATTCACATCGTTCGCGTCGCTGCCGCTGCGCTCAACTGCCGCGCCGACGGCGACCTGACCGAGTTCAGCCGCACTCAACGTTGAAAGGCCGCCGAGAAATTTGCCGCTGGGGGTGCGCGCACCGCTCAAAATCACGGCTTCGCGCGCGTGCTTACCATTGGTTGTCATGCTAATCCTCAGAATCCAGAGATTGCCAGGCTGTACGGAGATCGCGCGAGATGTTTTCCAGCGAGTCTGGGATGACCCGCGTGTGACCGACAACAGTCATGAAGTTCGCGTCGGCGGGCCAGCGGGGCACGATGTGAAAGTGAAAATGTTCGGCGATGCCCGCGCCCGCCGCTGCCCCCAGATTGGCGCCCAGGTTGAACGCAGGCGGATTGTACGCTTGGCGCAGTGCGGCCAGCGCCCGATTCGTGGTCACCATCAGGTCGGTGAGCGCTTCCGTCCCTAAGTCTTCTTGCGAGGGCACGTGTTCGAAGGGCACGACCATCAGATGACCGTTGTTGTACGGATACAGATTGAGCGTGACGTACACGTGCTGTGAGCGCGCGATGATCTGCATGTTATTGTCTTCTTGCGGAAGCTTGCAGAAGACGCAGCCATCAACTGGTTTTTTCTCACCGCGAATATAAGCCATACGCCAGGGTGCCCACAGATGATCCATGATTTTGTGCGAATCACTTATGCCTGCATAGAAAGCCGCACCAGCAATTGCTTACTGATCCCGGTACAGCGACAGACGGTAACTGCCCGTTTCGCCTTCCAGCGCGCGGGCGATGATGGTGTAGTCGCCGTTTTCCGGCAGCGTGAACAGGCTGATCAGCGAATTTGAGCCAGTCCCACCATCGTCATCGCTCGCAATTTCGTCGCCGTCTGTCCCCAGCAGGGTCAGATAGGTGTCAAAATCGCCCTGCAAGTCGATGGTCACGACCTCATTGGCGACGCCCTTGAAGGTGTAGCCAACCCCGGTGACGTTGGTCATCTCACCCTCAACGATCGCGCCGTACTCGATGGGGGTGGGTGCATCACTTGGATCAGCCCCCGGATCGACGCGGTACAAGCTCAGGGTATATTCGCCGGGTTCCCCCCCACGACTGCGGGCAGTGATCGCATAGGAATCGCTGGCGGGGAGTTCAAACCGCGCAATCAGCGAACTCAGATTCGGGCCGCTGTCGTCGTCCTGCTCGATGACCTGGCCGGAGGAATCGTAGAGCAGCAGGTAGGTGTCGAAATCGTCGCTGTGCAAATCAATGCCGATGAGATCGCCCGCCGTACCCTGGAAACGCCAGACACGGTCGCTCCCCGCTGTAGAGTCTGTGACGGTGTCGCCGTAATTGAGGTCACCACGCTCGGCTGGGCCGCCCGAGATCACATTCGCCACCACGAACCCAACAATGATCAAGATAGGGATTAGACAACCAAACCATTGCCTCAGGAATTTCAGCATCGCTTACTCTAATGTCCCTGATATACTCACTCGCTCAGCAACATTAGTTTAGCAGCCGATGATGTGATTGTATAGCATGGTTCGCCTCAACGCAGTCTCTGGTAGAATGCATTTCAGTCACCCGCCAATCGTATCAAATTGGTTGGCGCTTGGGTACACCACCTGTTGGGTTGATAGCAATTGACAGTACGATTGGCAGCAATTGAAAGCCAGATGATCAGTACAGGTCGAGATGATGTCAGCAGATTTGACAGCCGCACGATTGCAAGCCGCCCTGGGCGAGCGGGCATTTCGTTACTATGATCAAGTGGGCAGCACCAACGACCTCGCCCACGATTGGCTGCTGGCTGGCGCACAGTCCGGCGGTGTAATCATCGCCGACGAGCAGGTCAGCGGGCGTGGCCGAATGGGGCGCGGCTGGTATGCACCGCCCGGTACCGCGTTGATGCTTTCGATGGTGCTGCACCCTGGATCAGATGTTGTGGGGCGGGTTAATCTGTTGGGTGGGGTGGCGGTTTGCGAGGCGCTGGAAGCGCTCGGCGCGCGTGATGTGGGGTTGAAGTGGCCCAACGATGTGTGGCTGCAGCGGCGCAAAGTTTGCGGCGTGCTGGCGGAAGCCCACTGGCAAGCAGATCGTCTGATTGGCGCGATCCTGGGCATGGGCATCAACGTTCGCGTCGATTTCGCGGGGACGCCCTTCGCCGATACCGCGATCAGCCTGGAGACCGTGACCGGCCCGGTGGATCGGCTCACGCTGCTGACTCACCTGCTGGCCCGGCTCGATCATTGGCGCGCGCCGTTGGCATCCGACGCGCTGTTTGAAGCATGGCGCGCACGCTTGCAGATGATCGGCGATCCGGTGGCGATCAAGGTGCTGCATGAGACGATCAGTGGTATCGCAGCGGGGGTTACGCCCGACGGCGCGCTGCTTGTGCGGCAGTCAGATGGCTCGCTGCGGGCGGTTGCTGCCGGAGATCTCGCATTGGGCGGCCATTGAGCGCGCTGATCGTCCGATGGTTTGACCAAACGTCCGAAGGCACAAAGGCATAAAGCGAGCAATTATGGGGATTAGGCTGGATTGGGAAATCGAGGCCGAGCAGGAGCAAATCCGCAACATTGGCGAAGACCCGGAAGGGGCACGCCGCCGCCGCCGCGCGCGGACACAGCTATTTTTGCTGCTCGTGCTGCTGTTCATGCTCATTGGCGGGGTGATTGGGGCGGTGGCGCTCCGGCTGCGCCAAATCGATTGGCAGATTGAGCAAGATCTGCGCGATACAGTGGTGGCGGAAGTCACCGCGCTGCGGTTGGGTTCGGAAAGCGAATTTCTGACGATCAATCTGCGGCAAAGACCCGAGTGGGATGCATGGACGCAGCAGCAAGTGGCCGTGTTTGATCGCTATCAGGCGCTCAAAGTTGAACAGGACGTCAACTTGACCGGGCAGGTACTCGATGCAGTGGTTGATGGTCAGCGGGGGCGTGTTCGTGTTGAGGAGATTATCGGCGGGGTGCCATACGCGCAAATCTGGTTTTACTGGCGCTTCGATGCCATCCCTGAAGACGACTTTGACGGCGGTTGGTATCATGTGCCACCAGATTACACCTTCTGGGGTGCGGCGCAAGAGGACACCTTTGAGCGTCTGACGGTCGCCTACAGCGACGTAGATTTGCCGTTGGCCGCAGAAATTGGCCCACAGGTGACCGCTTGGTTGGGCACAGGGTGCGCCGTGTTGAACTGCGCGGGCTTGCCAACGGTGACACTGGCAATTTTACCGGAGCCAATCGAGATGGGTTGGTCGCCGACGGATCCCTGGCGGCTGGAACTGCCGTCGCCGTACATCGACCGCGCCCGGTTGGACATGCCGTTTGAGCCGCGCCAGCAGATCGAGCTGGCGAATCTGCTGGCGGAGCGCTTGGTGACGCATATCTCGAATGATTTACAGCCGCAGTACCCCGCCGATGCCTACTATCTGCGCAGCGCGGTTGTGTCATGGTTGGCTGGCGAATTCACCCAACTGGAGACCAACGCGCATCTCATCCGCAGCCTGGCCGAAAACTATCAGCCGACCAGCGTCGGGGCACTGCTCCGCGCGCTGACGCCGACATCGGATGTGAGCGCGATCAATCAGGTGCTTGGGGTCGAGTCGCTGGAAGCGGCGGATCGGCTCGACTGGCGCGATTATCTGACGTGGCGGTTGCAGCTTGAGGGGCAGTTGGGGGAACGCGGTGATGAGGGCGGCTTTCTGGCGCTTTACGACACGTCGGATCCGTTTGTCCGTGATCTCGCTGACAGCCGCTACAACGCGGGCAGCAGCGCCGAACTGCGTGTGGTCGTTGCGGTGGTGGCGGAGCGCAACAGCAACGCGGTGCCGCAGTTGCGCACGCGCACGCGCGTCGGTCAGGGGGATGCCGCCCGTGAGGAGGAAATCGTCTTCCGGTTGGTGGATGGTGTGTGGAAGCGGGCAAGCTGAGCTATTGATCTTGTGATAGACTGCGCGTAGATCAACTGCGCGATGAGCTACAGGGAGGGCTTAACTCATGGACGATCTGGATGCGCTGCGCCAATTTGCGGACGCTGACGACGACGAACCGGAGATCGACATTGCGCCGACGCGCACCGAGGCGCGCCGGTTTTTGGGCATGACGGCTGTCGAGCGGATGCTGCTGTCGATCTTCCTGTTTCTGGCGGTGAGTGTGGTGGGGGCTGCGCTGCTGCTGCTGACCGGACGGCTGTCAATTTAGATCTGCCGAGATCCGCCACAGCGCCATCAGGTCGGGGTGGCTCACGGGTTGGCCGCTGCCGGGTTCAGGATCAGGCGGCTGACGCTGGCTGCCTCGACGGCACCCCGCGACCAGGGCAGCGGGTGATAGTTATGATCTTGCCAAAGTGTGAGTATATCGTCGTAATGTGGGCTGTAGGGATGACCACTGTGCCCGGTGGAGAGGATCATCAGGCTGTCGTCGAGGGCGCTCAAATCGATCAGCAGCCGCGCCGTAGGTGCCGTGTGCACGGCAAAATCGCCGCCGCCTAGCGGCCACTGTGTGGCATTGATGGCATTAATTGTGCCAGCGGTCGCGGCTGGCCCGCGCCCGATAAACGGTTCAATCAGGCTAGCGCTCGCGATCTGCGGTAGGGTGCTGGGAAACGTCGCGGTGTGCAGCGCGCCCCAACGCCAACTGTCGCGGTCGTCGCCAAGCTGGGCAACAGCAGCGCCATACGCATCGGCGAAGGCGCGGGTGAGGATGTCATCGCGGGTCTCAATCTGGTCTTCGCTGCGCATGTCATCCCACCACAAAAGCGGTCAGGGTTTGCTGCGCATCGGTGCTCAGGGCGTTGAACTCGCGCGCTGCGGTGCGCCGCAGCCCAAGCGTCCGCAGAAAAATATCGCTGCGCATACCGCCGGGGGTTTTCCCTGTCAGCAGTTGATAGGTGCCGTTGCCGATGTGGCGCGCCCGTTCCATCTGTTGTTGGCGAATCAGGCCCTCACCCTAAATCCCGCTCCCAACCGCCGCTTTGCGGCTAGGCGAGGGACTTCAAAAGCAGTTTTCTCCCCTGCTC
>JAADYY010000606.1 GCA_010092805.1 Chloroflexota bacterium
GCGTCAAAATCGTGTGCCATTCGGGCGGCGACGGGTTCGAGATCAGCAGCGGTCAGCTTGGCAATGAACTCCGCTTTGGCTTTGTCTGGATCAGGGTGGAAGCCGTAGCTTTCCAGAATCGGGTAGACCTCATCCCACTCGAGATGCCTGCTCATCCAGAAGGCGATCTTATCGAGATCGCCGAATTGCAGGCTATCTAATACCTTTTCACGGCTCAGCAAGAGACGATTTGCGGCACGGCGTGGCAGACTCACAATGCGCCGCCCACGTTCACGCATCCGGTTGGAGATTGCGTGCAATGCCGTCCGCGAGAACGGCCAGTAACGGACGGCTTTCCAGAAATAATAGTAATAAGTCTGATTTTTGTTAGGGTCTGTGCTGTTGGGATCAATGCGGCTGAGGATATCCGCTGCACAGATGTAATGCATCCGGGCGTAGGCGCGACGCTTGTACGGCCAACTGTAAGCGCGGTTGCCTTTGAAAGATTTCTCAAACAGATACATATAGGCGTTGAGAATCTCTTCAGGATCGCGGGGGGTACCGCCGCTGTGAATCCGCACATACGTCAGCGGTTCTTGAATGGTTGCGAAGGCGTAGCGCGTCGCGATCCGCACCCACAGATCAATGTCCTCAGCGAGGTGCATGTGCTCGTCGAACGGCTCAAGGGCGTCGAGGATGCTGCGGCGAAACATCACCGTTGGCGTCGCAATTGTGCAGGCGATCAGCATCTCTTTGTGACCGCCGGGGTACTCGCGCGCCGGATGTGTATTCAGCGGCTGCAAATTTTCATCCACGCTGATGTACGCTGTGTACGTCATCGCCACATTGGGGTGATCTTCGAAGTAACTCACCTGCACCGCAAGTTTATTCGGCAAAAACAGATCATCGGAGTCGAGGAAAGCGATGTAGCTGCCCCGCGCTAAGCGCATCCCATGATTGCGTGCCGCCGAGACACCGCTGTTGTCCTGCCGGATGTAACGGATCCGATCACTGTAAGCGGCCAACACCTCCGCTGTGTCATCGGTGGAGCCATCATCGACGACGATGATCTCAAAATCCTGATACGTCTGAGCCAGGACACTCTCAACAGCCTCACGCGCGAGCTGTGCGCGGTTGTATGTGGGGATGATGACACTGACAGTGGGCATCGCTTGGTCTACTTTCGTCCGTTGCATTTCATCGGGTGCGTTCATCCCAGGCGCAACGACGCGCTCAGGCCGGGTTGGAACGGGCGCGCTGCCACATCGACTTGCCGAGGTTATACACGGGGTCGGGCAGCATCGTTTTGAGCATCAACGACCAATCGCGCGGCAGCCCGTTCGGGTAGCTGTTGGGGTGCATCAGAATCGAACGCAGGAAATAATTCCGCGCTGCACCTCGGTCGGCCATCACCTGCACAGCGGCGATATAACTCGCCGCGCTGTAGGCTTCGGCGCGCACCCGCAGCATGGCCGGCGACAGATCCGGACGGGCAAAAAAATTGTCCATCATACGTATGTGCTCTTCGGCCATCAGCTTGCCTTTTTTGGCGTTGGATGCCGACCCCGCATGATGACGGTACTGTGCCAGCGTGCGCGGGATGCGCGCGAACGGCCCATGAATGCCCAACCGCAGCCACAGATCAAAATCGCTGACGTAGCGGTACTGCGGGTCACGCATCCCTTCGCGCTCGAAGGCAGACTTCCGAATGAAGGTACCTGGCCCAGGGAAACAGTGGTGCCAGCGCAGCATATCGATGAAATCGTAATTGTAGGTGGTGAGCGTCTGGATGGGGTTCGACTGCGCATCGATCATCACCCAATCGGGGTAGACGACCCGCAGTTCCGGGTCGGCTTGCAGCACGGTGACAGCAGCGGCGACCAACCCCGGTAGCACGGGATCATCGGAGCTGACGCTGGCGACGATCTCGCCCTGTGCCATGCTCCACCCTTTGTTGACGGGTCGGGCCTCCCCCATATTCTCGTGGGATTCCCACTTGATGCGCCCCTCGTACTGCTTCAGCACCTCAACCGTGTGGTCAGACGATCCATCGTCGAGTACGATGTATTCGAGATTTGGATAATCCTGGTTGAGGATGCTGTCGATTGTTTCCGGCAGGTAATCGGCCTGGTTGTAGGTCGGTGTGATGATGGTCACCAGCGGCTGGGAGTCGGTCACGGGGTTTTTGCCTCTTTACAACGCGGGCCTGCGCAGCAAGCGCCGCAGCCATCGTTCGAAGCGAATAAACAAGGAACGCTCGAAGCGTTCTGTCTGCTGTACGAATTGAGCGTCGATCTGGGCATGCTGCTGGGCAAGTTGCTCGGCAAGCTGCTGACCAAACTGCTGCTGCACCGCCGTGAGCTGTTCGGCGGCGCGGGCTTGCTGAGTATCGAGTTCGTCAAGCCGCAACCCGACGGCAGCGTTGTGCTCAGCGAGCTGCGCTTGCTGGGATGCGCGCAGTTGCTCAAGCTGTTGGTTGAATTCAGCTTGCTGCGTCTGCATCTGCGCCTCCAAAGCAGCGAGGCGGGCGCTGGCCTGTTGCAGACCGTCCACAATGGCGGTTAGGCGATTGTCTAGGGCGGTTTGCCGCGCCACCACTTCGCCCTGTGTCTCGATCATCGTGCCAATATGCGCGCTGAGATCGTTCTGCTGACTGACAAACGCGCCCTGATTGTCGATGACCGCGCCAAGCCGTGTGCTTAGATCGTTTTGTTGCGCAACCAAATCACCTTGATACTCAGTGATCTGGGCAAGGCTTGTGCTGAGACGGGTTTGCTGCTCAATGACTTCGCCCGCTTGGGCCTTGATTTCGTCGATCCACGTCTCAACGGTGTTCTGGCGGGCCACGATCTCGATCTGTTGTGCGGTTGAAGTTGCCAACTGCTGCCCGACTTCAACACCATAGCGGTTGAGGCCTGCGAGTGACTCCGCGAGTTCATTCTTGCGGCCGGTCAGCGCCTCGAGTTTGTTCTCCAAAAACCGGAAATTACGAACATGGTCTGCGGTACCAAGCGCGTTCGGGATCTCCCAGACAGCCAACGGGAACACAAGGCCAAGTGCATCGATGTTCGGGAGACGGTCGCGGCTGGCGATGCACATGATCACGTTGGGGCGCTCTGGCTTGGATGCTGCATTGAACAACGCGCCTTCGGCATCCTGGTAAAGGATCTCTGCGTTTGCAAAACTGCTCAACATGCTTTCGTCAATGGTGTGCAGATGATGGTGAGGGTTGTGATCGTCTTGTTCACCATACGGCACATCGAAGCACAGCCGCTCCCGCCAACGTGCCGCGCGCGCCACATCTAGCCCATTTGGGATGTGTTCGAGCACATTGCGCGAGACGATGTAATCAAATTCATTCATCGCCGCCACATATTCGACCGCCTCAGCGACTTGGTAGGTGATGTTCAGGCCAGCGTAATGCTTGCGCGCGTATTCGATAGCTTCTGGCGAGTTATCGATGCCCGTGATCATTGCGCCGGGCAATGTCGCCAGAAACTTGCAGCCGTGCCCCACCCCACAGCCAAGATCGAGGATGCGCGGCGCGCGCACATGCCCACGCTCCACATCCCGCACAATGATCGCGCGCCAGAAGGCATACGATGCGCGATGCCGCAGAAATTCCCCCACGTCGTGCGTCACGCCGGGGATCAAGCGCTCGCCCGCGTTGTAGACGCGGGCCTCAAACTCGCTAAGCGTGCTCATGGCTGGGCGCTTCGACCCCGTTGGCGCTGCCGTTCAAGTAATTCCAGCCATCCGGCTTGTAAATTGCGCTGGGCCAGGCGACCCCGTGCCGACTCAGGCGTGACATGGGTTCGGCACGGCTGAATTTCAGCCGCGCCTCTGGGAAGTGCTCGGCGTAATCGAAGCCTGGCTCCCAAAACCCGAACGCGACTTTATATTCGCCTGGACGGAACAGATACGACGGAATGACCAGGCTGACGGTGTGTGTACCGAGCTGTCGTTTGCGCGGGTCGCTGAGGTAGTCGTTGTTGGAATAGTAGATCGAGATGTCGCGCGAGTCGAACACCTCGACGCACAACAGCAAGTTATCGAGCTGTTGCTTCGCGTGATAGGTGCATTTGAACAGCATACCCTCCTCGCCATCCGGCAGATAGATCGGCTCGATGGCGGCGTTGGTGATCTGCACGCGGATGCTTGGATCTTCTGGGATGTGAACTTCTGTCACCGGCGCGGCGATCTCGCCGAGGTAGAAATCGACGACCTCGTCGGGTGTGCCCTGCATCTTGAGATAACCGTTTTCCAGCAGAATCACACGGTTGCACAACGCTTTGATCGCGCCGGGGAAGTGGCTCACAAACAAGATCGTGCGGCCTTCGTTAGTTGTCACATCGTCCATTTTGGCGAGGCACTTCTGCTGGAAAGACGCATCGCCGACGGCCAGCACCTCGTCGATGAGCAGGATTTCGGTTTCCAGGTGCGCGGCAACGGCGAACGCCAGGCGCATGTACATCCCACTCGAATAGAACTTAACTGGCGTATCGATGAACTGCTCGACTTCCGCGAACGCGACGATCTCGTCAAATTTGCGGATGATCTCCTGGCGGCCCATGCCCAGCACCGCACCGTTGAGGAAGATATTGGAGCGGCCCGTCAATTCCGGGTGAAAACCCGTGCCCACCTCAAGCAGCGAGCCGACCCGCCCGTGAATCCGCGCTACGCCCGTCGACGGCGGTGTGATGCGCGAGAGGATTTTCAGCAGCGTCGATTTGCCCGCGCCGTTGTGCCCAATAACCCCCAGCACTTCACCCTGCTTGACACGGAAGTTGATGTCCTGGAGCGCCCAGAAGGGTTCTTCCAGGCTGATAGCGCGGCCTGCCCCCCCCTCGCCTCTGAACAATCGCTTGATCCGCTCAATGGGCGCGGTCGCTGTCTGTTTCAGGGCCGTCCGCAGGCTGGTTTGTTCGGCCTGGCTCGCACCGATGTAGAACATTTTCGAGAGGTTCTCGACCTCGATCACAACATCGCTCATCAGACCAAATCCACGAATGTTTTCTCGGCGCGTTGGAAATAGAGTATCCCGCCAACGATGAACACCACCGCGCTGATCGACGAAATCAGCAGCAAATGCAGCGGCGGCATGGCGATGTCACCGATGATGGCCCAGCGAAACATCTCGACGACCCCGGTCATGGGGAAGATGCTGATGAACGTTCGCCACGTTTCGCCCAACAGATCAGCGGGGTAGAGAATCGGTGTGAGCCAGAACAGGATTTGCAGCAGCAACGGGATCGCCATGTTGACATCGCGGTACTGCGCGTTGAGCGCGGACAGCCACAGCGCCCAGCCGAAGGTCGTTGCGACCAGCAACATCAGCACAATCGGCAGCAGCAGGTAATTCAGCGTGGGCGGATAGCCGTAAATCAGCGCGAAGATCACTGCCAGCACGAACGCCGGGATCAAGTCCGCCAATCCGCTGATGATCGAAGAAAAGGGAAGCAGGATGCGCGGAAAGTAAACTTTTCGAATCAGGCCGCCGTTGCCGATGATGCTTGAAGCGGCGCGTGCCACCCCATTACCGAAGAAATTCCAGCCCAGCAGTGCCACGAAGATCGACAGCGGGAACGGCACATCGCCGGTCGTGGGCACCTGGAGCAGCGTATCGAACACAAAGGTGTAAATCGCCATCATGATCAACGGCTGGAGCACGGCCCAGGGCGCGCCAATGATGGTTTGTTTGTAGAGCACGCGAATATCGCGCCAGGTGAGCGTGTAGAACAGCTCACGGTAGTTGTATAGATCGCGCAGGCTGGGCCATTCTAAACGCCCCGGCGGCGTGATCTCGATGTATGTCGTCGAGCTTGACTGGGGTTTGGTTATTTCTGCCATAGATGTCACAAGCGGCTGTGTGCCAACGCCTCATTTCGTATAACGCACAACGCGCGCAAGTTTAACACAAAATCAGCGGCGCGCGGTTATTCTAGCATAGGCTTGGATCAGAATGTAGATTGGGGCTGCCGCAACCTGAACGACAGCTCAGCGGTGCAGCTTGCGCAGATGCAGCACCTGGCGGGCGAGCCGATTGCGCCGAAAGTCGGGCAGCGCCCACCCGAACAGACTCAACAGCGCCAACAGCCCATACGGCGGCAGATAGTCCGGGGCAGTCGTGATGGCGCGGCGATAGTAGTGACGCGCGGTCGCCAACGCATTGAGCCGGATATGCCAGGTGGCATGTCGTTGATAGATCCGCGCCTGCGCTTTGGGCGCGAGCCGCTGGAACGCGGGCAGTGCAAACACCCGCCGCTGCACCGCGATCCCGCCTTCGGCCAGTTGGTCGCGGCTGTTGGCTGAGGTCATCCCCCTGTGGACGCGATAATAGGCCAGCGGCGCATCGAGATAGCCGAAATGATGATCTGCCGCAATCCGAATCCAGAAATCCCAATCTTCGGCAATCGATAACGCCTCATCGAACAAGTCCGGGCGATCCAAGCAGGCGCGCCGGCACATGAAAGCGTTGATCTGCGCCAAGTTGCTGTGTGCGATGGCCGCGAACACATCCCCTGAGGGGCGCTGCGGGTTGATTTTGCTCAGTGCGCCCAGGATCTCGCCGGACTCGTCAACGGCACGCATATCCGTGTAGACCACATCCACATCGGGGTGTGTCTCCAGATACGCCGCCCGTTGCGCGATGCTCTCCGGCGGCAGCAGATCGTCATCGTCGAGAAACGCGATCAAATCACCTTGCGCAGCGCGGATTCCGGCGTTGCGGGCGTGCGACCGCCCGTTGTTGCCCTGGTGAATCGCGGTCACCGCCGGTGCATAGCGCGCCAGCACATCAGCGGTTTGATCGGTCGAACCGTCGTTGACGACGATGATCTCATCCGGCACCCGCGATTGGCTCAGCACGCTGTCGAGGGCGGCGGCCAGCAGCCCAGCACGATTGTATGTGGGGATGATCAGCGAGACAGCGTGTGTTTGATGGCTCAAAGTGCTGCAATCCTCGATCTTTCTCGCCTGAATGCGGCGTCACATGGGGCGAAGCATAGATCGGCAGCGGAGAATTGGCAATGGATGCGTTATCATCGGGAGTGAGGTGCTCGAAAACAGAGAGGGGATAGTTGTCACCGCAGACACTGTGACAAAATTCACAGCATCGGCGGTAAAATAGTTTATTCGTTGTATAGTTTCATATCGCAGCGACGATAGAGATCATGTTGTAAAACGTTTTTTGGAAAAGGTGGATCATAACCTGATGA
>JAADYY010000607.1 GCA_010092805.1 Chloroflexota bacterium
AATGATCGCACCATCAAGCAGATGATGGACGAGATTGAGCACGACCTCGGCGATCTGGGCTTCACGGTGGAACGCACCAAGTCCTGAACGGCAGTGGGTTGAGGCCTTCCGCCGCCGCAGGTCGCGGCTGCCGGGCTACACTTCGGCGCTTGCTTGATCGCTTGCCAGCCGCTTGATCTTGCTGAAGGTCTCAACCCAACTGACCTCGCTGAGGCCGAGTTTGTCGCGGATCACATCCGGTTCCACCCCGGCTTGATAATCGCGGACGGCGCTCGTCCAGCGCAGCATCTCAAACGCGATGCGCACAGGCAGGTCCGCCCCTTCGGAAATGTCCGCCAGAATGTATTCGAGATTCCGCGCGGTACAGCTAAATATCAGCCCACCTTTTTTGGCGCGCGGCTGCGCGTACTGCCCCAGATACTCGTCCAGGACGGGCAGCAGCGTCGGGTCGAGGTCGATGCGCCGCTCTTTGTACACATTCTTGATCTTGTGCCGCACGATCAGCAGCGGTTGATCCGGCTCGGTGCGGTCAATGTCAGCCGGCAGCAGCCGCATGGCTTCGCTCTTCTTGATCCCGGTGTTGAGGATCAAACGGAAGACGACTTCTGGGCGCGCGTCGGGTTTTTTACCGCGCCGCAACCCCCGCGCAAACGCGAGCGCGCTTAACTCATCGTCCGGCGTCAAAATCTCAGCGAGCGGTGCCGGGCCTGACCGCTGCAACAGCGGGCGCGCCGGGTCATCCGGGATCGCGCCGATTTGATGCAGCCACTTGAAGAACACCTTCAGCGTCGTCACACGCCGCGCGTAGGATTTGCGGCTGCAGGGCACCCCGCGCCCATACTCCAGCCAATGCATGAACTCGTTGAGTTGGGTGGTCGTGAAATTCCCCAGCGACCGATCCGCCCCGCAGAATTCGGCCAGCAGTTGCAAATCGGCGGTGAACGCCGCCACCGTGTGGGCAGACTTCCCCTCTTTGAGCAGCGCGCCCTGAAACAGCCCGATGGTATCGCCCAGATGGGTGTGCCGGTTGAGATCAGCGGGCGAGTCCGGCGCATGTGGAAATAATGGCAATTGTCGCAGGTCAGACATTGAACGATCCAATACAACTCTAACTGCGCGTCTACCATCAGTTTACTGCAAATCCGCTGTGGTGTTACAAGGCTGCCTCAAGGCGTTCGGCCAGCAGCGCCGCCGCAACCAGCGCATGAAAGCGCTTGCCGTCGTTGAGAAATTTGGCCGACATCAAAAACAGCATCGTAAAGAACATCCCAACGACATAAAATTTCTCGCTATCGTAGCTGTGCTCCCGTCCATCGCTGAGGGCAAGGGTACGAATCGAACTGACGACCGCGTGCGCTTTGGCGATCCCGGCGTGTGCTGCCAGATCTTGCGGCAGTGCCGGCGACCGAAAATCTGCCGAGGCAAACAGCGCCCGCGCCCAGCCGAGCAGCACCGCGCTGTCATCTTCAGCGATGGTCTCGACGACCAGCGCCGCCTCCAGTGTGATGTAATCGTGCAGCTTTGGCCCGCGCCGCGCGTTCGCAAAATCGATCAGCCAGGTCTCGTTGTGCCGGTCGATGAGGATGTTGTGAGTGTGCAGGTCGCCGTGAATGATCGACTCGTAGTAGTCGCCCTTGAACGCCGCCTTCAGCGCGTATTCGACGGGGTTAAGCAGCGGTGTGCCGTCCTCCAGCCAGATCTTGCGGCGGTTGGCCTCGCGCCAGAAGGAGCGCGTATCCGTGAGCAACTGCGCTTGACGCATCTGCAGTTCATGGCCATCCAGACGCAGCAGCTCAACATACAGCCGCCGCAAATCCTGCCCCTGGCGGATTTGGCCTGTGCTGCCATGCTGCAACTTGAGCGTGTCGCTGAATAGATTGCGCAATGCACGCTTGATCAACCGGAGATCACGCGCTTCGCGATAGTAATCGCCAAAATCGTGGATGCGCCCGGCCAACCCAATAAAGGTGTAAATCATGCCACCGAGCCGGCGGGTGCGATGAGTCGGCTCGATTTGCACCGGGCTGCGGTTGCAGCGTTGCTTGATAAACTGCGTGTAACAGCCGATCTCGCGTTCGATGATCTCGACTTCGCCGATTTTGACGACACAGACCACACCTTCGCCATCTGCCGTCCACGGCTTCACCAGAAACACAATCGCCTTGCTGTAGCCGCTGTTCTGCTCGCTGATCTTGTAAACATCAAGCCGAGTGCAGCCCGGAAACAACTTGCCGAGCAGTTCACGCACTTCCTGCTGCAGTTGCATCACATCGGGCGTCGAACCATCCGAAAAACGCAGCCGCTCGATCAGCCCCAGCAGTGCCTTGCCCGGATCTTTGATATTGAGATCCCAGTTGATGTCCACAACCTCGGTGAACACCTGCAGCACACTCTCACCCAACCGCTTCAGATTGGTGGGCGTTTTCTCCAGCACATCGGCAGCCGGGGCAGGGTGCAGCTTGAACGGGGACAGCTTGCCACTTTTGAAACGCATCGCCTCTTGGATGGCCTGCGTATCACCGGGCGCTGCCAGCAAGATCACTGCGATGGATGGGTCGATCTTGCGGATTTTGTGCATCAACTGTAGCCCATCGCGGTTGTCGAAACTGCCTGTGTCCAAGCGCGCATCCACCACCGCTACATGAAAGTGCTCGTGCTCCAGCAGGGCCATCGCCTCTGTGCAGCTTGCGGAAGTCTTGACATGCCGGAAGCCGCCTGCGCGCAGCAGCCGTTCGAGCACATCGCGCATATCCGGCTTATCATCGACAATTAACACACGGCAGTGTGTCTGTAATTCGTGACCCACACGTATTAGCTCTTCCAGCTCGGTCATTCTGCTGCTCACCCCATGATGCATACAATTACAGCCGTTTAACCTTGAGCTTCCGCTGACGCAGGCGACACCGCGCCCCTTCGCTGGGTGTTCAAGACATTAGACTATGGTTAGTGTAATGGATATTTTGGGATCTCTCCCCGACCTTTCGCATTCGTGAAACCTACGGATCAGCTACTTACATTACCCGTAAGTAGAACAAATTATCTAAAATCGCCACTCGGAAACGATTCGCACA
This sequence comes from Chloroflexota bacterium, assembly GCA_010092805.1. Taxonomy (GTDB): domain Bacteria; phylum Chloroflexota; class Anaerolineae; order Aggregatilineales; family Phototrophicaceae; genus Flexifilum. The sequence goes on from JAADYY010000607.1 coordinate 3,072, forward strand.
GCAAGATCTTATGATTTGGATATGTTTCTTTTACACATTATATGCGGATTACCAACCCGCGACGCACGCATAGGACGATTGGCCCATATGGATATAAAATTTGTTTGAAACAAATGGGACAGATGCTGTTGGTCAATCGATTTGATTGTGTTTTGGCCCGCATCCCCCTGCCCCTGCTCCCGAACGCTGACGCTGGGAGCAGGGG
>JAADYY010000608.1 GCA_010092805.1 Chloroflexota bacterium
GACGCTGTCGAAATTATTCTGGAACCAGGGGAACAGTGCCTCGTTTGTGTCACAAATCGCGGTGATGCGTGGCATGAAATCCAGGTCGAGCAGATGCGCCCAACGGGCGGCGGCGCTGGCGAATTCGCGGCCCATCAACCCCAGCCCGATCACGCCAAAGCGGATGATTTTGCGCGGCTCGCTCATGCCGGCTGCGCCTCCACGAATTTGAGCGCTGCTTCCGGCGTCGCGCCATCATGCACAACAGCCATCAGCGCCTTCGTCATCCCGGACGGGTTCTTGTGTTGGATGACGTTGCGACCGTAGACGATGCCCATCGCACCCTGTGTCATGAGTTCGCTGGTGCGGCGCAAGATCTCCTCATCAGAGACGCGCCCACCGCCGCGCACCAACACCGGCTTTCCGGCAGCGACCTGGATCACTTGATGATATTGCGAGACATCGTCGGTCGGGTCGGCCTTGATGATGTCGGCTCCGAGTTCAATCGCCTGGCGTACCAATGTGACAATCTTATCGAGGTCGCCATCAACCATGTAACCGCCAGCGGTCGTATTGTCCTTCATGACCAGCGGCTCGATCATCAGCGGCATGCCATAACGCTCGGTGAGTGGCTTCAGCAGCGTGATGTTCTCGATGCATTGACGGTAGACTTCCGGCTGTTCGGGTAAATTGAAAAGGTTCACAACGACGCAGGCCGCATCGAGACGCAGCGCCTGTTCCAGCGGCTCTTGAATGATGCGGCTGTACAGCACCGACGGCAGCGATTTGCCGTAGACATTGGCGATGTCCGTGCGCAGCACAAGCGCAGGCTTGCTTTTGCCCGGTGAATTTTGCAGCAGCGGTGCCTGCCCCAAACTCAACTGGATGGCGTCCGGCGCGGCCTCGATGATTGTTTGGATGGCTTGTGGCATATCCTCGATGCCGTTGAGGAAGCTGCGCTCGCCAAAAAAACCGTGATCGATGGCAACATCGAAGCACTTGCCATCGGGGGCAAACAAGCGGTTCATACGGGGCGTGATGCTCATCTGGTTCAAGTCTCCTTTTGCCTGCATGACTATTTATTGGGAATGAGAAGATGTAATGAAAGCGTGAACCTCCTTGAGGGGGCGTGCTCCAGCCATCGGCCCCTTGGCGTTGACGGCCAGCGCGCCACACGCATTAGCGAAGCGCGCCGCTTCTGCGGGTGCATCGCCGGCAAGCCAGCGCACCACAAAGCCAGCATCGAAGCAGTCCCCCGCGCCGGTTGGGTCAATCTCCTCGATGGTGAAACCTGGGATCGTTGCTACCTGATCTTGCGTATAGACCGTACAACCTGCCGCCCCCCGCGTGATCACAACGATTCGCTCTGGGCGCTGCGCCAGCAGCACGTCAACGGCGGCAGTTTCATCGTCGGTGCCGGTGAGCAGCTTGGCCTCTTCGCTCGTTGGGATCAAGATATCTGCCGCAGCGATGAACGGCGCAAAGGCTGCTTTTGCCTGTGAGTTTGGCATCAACTGCGGGCGCAGATTTGGATCGAAGCTGATTTTAGCACCCGTTTGGCGCGCGAGTTCAAGGCTGCGCAACCCCATTGCCAGCGCCGCCTCATGAATCGACAGCGTCGATCCCATGATGTGCAGCAGCTTGAGATCGGTGAATAGGCGCTCGTCAAGCAGATCCGGCGTGAGCTGCCCGGCGGCGGCCCCACGCACGTGAAACACAAAGTCGCGCGCCCCAGATGATTCGTAGGCGACAAACGCGACTCCGGTGGTGTGGGTGTCCAGCATACGCACACCGGAGGTCTCAATCCCGTCGGTGTGGAGCTGATCGAGCAAGCAGCGACCGAAGGCATCAGCGCCCACCGCCCCAATCGCGCCGACCTGCGCGCCCAAGCGCGCGGCCTGCGCCGCAAATATGAATGGTGCGCCGCTGGGATACGGCCCCGTGAATAGCGCGGGCTGATCCAGCGGTTGGTCGAGATCGGTGCGCATGACCTCAACCAGCGCTTCGCCGAATGTCAGAATATCGAGGGCCATGCTGCACGCCCGCTCAGGTTTCGATCTCGGTCGCGCCGATGATGTGCTTCACCAGCAGATCGACTGTCGCTTCGGCGCGTGGCAGATTGGCGACGAGTTTGCCGCGCCGCATCACGATCATACGGTCGGCGACCTCCATCACATCCTGCATCGTGTGGCTGATGATAATCACCGGGATGTTCTGCTCGCGGAGGGATTTCACCAGCGCCAGGACTTTGCGCTGCTCCGGCACGCCCAGCGCGGCGGTCGGCTCGTCCATGATCACCAGCTTGGCATCCCAATACAGCGCCCGCGCAATGGCGACGGCCTGCCGCTGCCCGCCGGAAAGCGAAACGAGCTTCTGCTTCAGCGATGGGATGTGAATATCCAGCCGATCCAGGACTTTGGCGGCTTCCGTGCGCATGTAGTCATCGTCGGTCACCGGGAGCAGGCCGAACAACCGCTTTTTGACCTCTTTGCCCAGAAAGACGTTTGCCCCCACATCGAGGTTTTCGGCCAGCGCCAAATCCTGGTAGATCGTCTCGATGCCCATCTCACGAATGGCCGCTGGGGGTGCGTGGCCGACATCACGGCCATCGAACATGATCACCCCCTCGTCGGGCTTATGGACGCCGGAGATACACTTAATCAAGGTCGATTTGCCAGCACCGTTATCGCCCAGCAGCGCCACGACTTCGCCGGGGTACACCGCCAATGAAGCTTTGTCGAGCGCTGTCAGACCACCAAAATACTTCGAGATCTGCTGCACTTCGAGTATAGGCTGAGGATCAGGGTTATTCATGGTGTGCCTGCCGATTTTCGAGATAACTTTGCACTTGATTGACGAGCACGGCCACAATGATGATGCAGCCGACAATCACGAACTGCCACAATGCATCGATGTTGAGGATGACTAACCCGGTGCCGAGCACCGCAATGATCAAGGCACCGACGACGCTGCCGCTGATGCGCCCTTCCCCACCGAACAGACTCGTCCCGCCAATCACAACAGCGGCCACTGAGTCGAGCAGCGCCGATTCGCCGGCTTGGGGCGCGCCTGCCGTGAAACGGAATACATGCAGCACCCCAGCGATCCCGGCCATGAGTGCAGAGATGATATAGATGGTGATCAGGTGGCGGCTGACGTTGATGCCCGCGCGCCGGGCCGCCTCCGCGTTCCCGCCGATGGCGTAGGTGTGACGCCCGAACTGCGTGCGCGCCAGCACAAACGCCATAATCACGATGATCACCGCCACGATCAGCACCGGATACGGGGCTAACCGCTGCAGCGCCCGGAGCTGCTCGCGGGTGAGATCGGGCGGCTGCGAGAGCCACGCGATCCCGAAGTCAGGGATGTTGTACAGCAAGCTGCCATTCCCCACAAGCCGCAGCACATCACGCACCGACGAGTCGATGTTGCCGATGACGTTCTGGCCGTCGGTGAGCAAGAACGCCGCGCCGCGCACAATGCCAAACATCCCCAGCGTGGCGATGAACGGCGGAATTCTGATTCTGGCGATCAGGATGCCGTTGACAATCCCAGGGATCAGCGCGACCAGCAGGCCGAACACCACCCCGATCAAGATCGCGGGGATGACCTCTACCCCACCATCGGAGAGATCGCGCATGACACGGGCGGTCACCACCGAGGACAGCCCAACCGTCCAGCCAATCGAGAGATCGATGCCGCCCGTGATGATGACGAAGGTCTGGCCGAGCGCCATCAGGATGATCAGCGTACCGGAGACGAGAATATTGCCAAAATTACGAATTGAGAAGAAGCCTTCGCCAGCGAAGGAAAAAAACGCAATCAACCCGATCAGGAACAACCATGACCAGATCTGCGTCAGCAGATTGATCGTCCGGTCGCGGTTGCTGATCGTGACAGGCGGTTGCGCGGGTGCGGCTGTGCTCATGTAAGGGATCCTATCTTGGTCAATCGCGCGCGGATCAACGATCCGCACAGCCGGACGCAGGCGCGCCCGGCTGTGGTGGTTCATCAAGCGGCGCTCATGTTACCGGGCGCAGCCGTTATTGTTCACGATAGATAAAGCGGGCGATGTCGGGGTCGTCGATGTTGTCTGCGTTCATGACGGCATAGCCGGTTGGGATGCGCGCCGGAACGCTCGACACGCCGCGCGCGTCCGCAAGCGCGCTCACGACAGCCAGATACCCCATATCACCCGGCTTCTGGGCGATAACCTGGGTGACGGTGCCGTCGCGCAGCAGCTCGACGTTGAATTCGGAGGCGTCAAACAGCACGACCTCGACGGCCCCGGCCAGGCCA
>JAADYY010000012.1 GCA_010092805.1 Chloroflexota bacterium
CCGAATTCTTCGACCAACCGACAGATCAGCGCGCCCTCAGAACCGTAGGCGCGGGCTTCCAGGCCGGGATAGTTGCCGACGGTCACATAACTGGACTGAATCGAGCAGATAGCGCCATTCGCATATTCGCCCATGTAGATATCACCGTCGTCAATGTGGGTGCGCACACGCTGACCGCTGGCGTCCGTGCGGTATGGGACGAAATTCTTCAGCATCCCCACCACACGGACGATATCGCTGCCGACAAACCACTGGCTCAGGTCAATGATCGGCGCGCCGTAGCCTTCCAGCGAAGAAACTTTAATGTCTGGCAGATCCGCCGGCGGGATGAGATCGGCTTTGGTGACCGGCTCGGTCGGGCTGATAAATTGTGAATTCTGCTCAAAGCCGTTGAAGATAAACGGTTCGCCGATAAAGCCCTCTTGGATCAGCTCATACATGTACTGCATCGCTGGGGCATAGCGAAATGTGAGGCCGACTTTGGTTTTCAGCCCTTTGGACTCGGCCAGCTCATACGCCTCCCATGTCCGCTTGAAATCGTGGGCGACGGGCTTTTCACACAGGCAGTGCTTCCCTGCGTTGAGCGCCGCAAACGCCAGCACCTCGTGATTATCGCGGTCGTCGGCGCTGCCGCGCGTACACACATCGATCACATCGACATCGGCTTTGGCGAGCATTTCTTGATAATCGGTGTAAACGTGCGGGATATTGAACTCGCGGGCGCGTTCCTCCGCTAGATCGCGGTTCAAATCGCAGATAGCAACAATTTCCGCGTGTGGCGAGCGCACAAAACCGGGCAGATGCGCCCGCGCTGCCCACCGCCCCGCCCCGATCACCCCAATCCGTAATTTTTCAGCCATTGATCAGCGCTCCTCGTTAGTCAAAACCATCTTACCAAAACACATTTTTTCAGGATCAAGCGAGCGGCTCAGCGATCACGTAGGTCATCGCGCCACCCTCGATGCGCGTCAGTGTGGGGCGCAGCAGCAGCAGCGCCGTCTGCGGAAATGGGGCCGTGAATGTCTCCAACCGTTCCATCGTCGCCGGGTCATGCAAATAGCCGAGCGTCGTGCCCGCTGCGACGACCGTTCCAACCGCATCCCCACGCAGTTCCGGCACAAATACGCCGCCTCGGCTTGGGCGCAGCACTTGCGTCGGCCCCACCGGCAGCGAAGCGGTCAACGGTTGATCATCGCTGGGCGGCCTCAGCACCCCCACGATTCCCAAAGCACGCCGTAAACCAGCCGCGATTCGCGCTGCCCACATGACCTCGTGCTCACCACGCCCGCCCATTTCGATGGCTGCGGCCCGCGCGCCCTGGGAACGCGCGTACCCCGTCAGTGTGACTTGCCGCTCCGGGCCATCAACGATGAACGGTGCCGCGAACGCTTCAGACAGCGCTTCGCCGCCTGCAAACCGAAACGCAAACGCATTCACGCACCAACTGCCGCCGCCATGTAAATCGATCACCACATCAACGCCGGGCAGCGCCCGCTCGACCAGTGTGGCGGCCAGTCGCTCCGTGTGTGAACCGTGCGCGCTGCCGGGGAATGTCCGGTTGAGATCGAGCGTATCGAGCGGCGCATTCCGGGCGTCCGCCTCCAGCGCCAGCGGATTGGCGGCAGGCACCACCCGCAGCGATCCGAGCAGGTCATCGGCGGGGGTCTGCGTCAGCAGCTTGTGAATGGCCCACGCGCCCCAGGGACCTTCGTCGCCGTGAACGCCCGCAGCGATAAGGACAACCGGCGCGCCCCTCCCCGCACGACCGATCATCAGCGGGACACTGCCAACGGCAGCGCCCGCCGGGATGGGTACACTTTCCCATTCGATCAATTCGTTGAGCCGAGTCATGAGTTATTGTCCACAGCGGTTCGGCGGTCTGTTAAAAATGTTGGGAAATGATAGTTCAAGCCCTTCTAATTGCCAAATATAAATATGAGTCCAATATTTGGAAGATGCAATCAAAGTAAAGTATAGTCTCCGAACGTGTCGCATTCGCCGAGATATGATCGATCCGATCAGCGGCAGCGATTCGACCTCACTCCAGAAGATCTTTGTTGGATACATTGCCGAATTTAGGGAGGATATTCGCGTGAAACAAAAAACTATTTTGATTGCTGTGCTCGTCACCCTGGCGTTGGGGCTGGCACTCACGCCCGCTGCGGCGCAGGAGCAGACGGAACTTCGCATCGGCTTTAGTTTCGCGGACGTTGACTCGCTTGATCCGGGCGTGACCACCCTTTCGGGTGTCGGGATCATGGTCGGCCACGTCTTCGATACGCTGATCTACCAACAGCCGCTCGGCACCTACCATCCCGGCCTGGCAACTGAGTGGACGGTCAATGAGGATGCGACAGAGTACACCTTCACCCTGCGTGATGATGTGACCTTCCACGACGGAACGCCGTTCAACGCGGAAGCCGTGAAGTTCACCTTCGACCGCATTGTCGATCCGGAACTGAATTCGCAAATGGCCTTCAGTTTCCTGGGCGGCACCACCTACCAAGAGACAGTTGTCGTTGACGAATTCACCGCGACGGTGCGCTTCAACTCGCCGAACGCGGCGTTCCTCGACAGCGCCTCGCAGCCACAGTTGGGCATCGTCTCGCCGACCGCCGTCGAGGCCCTGGGGCAGGACTTCGGCATTGCAGACATCGTGGGCACCGGCCCCTTCATCTTCGAATCGTACACGCCAGATTCCCAAGTCGTATTGGTGCGCAACCCCGATTACAACTGGGGTTCAGAAGCCGTCTTTGGGCGCAGCGGCCCCGCTGATCTGGAACGGATCACCTTCCTGCTGATCGAGGAGCCGGCGACACGGCTGGCCGCGCTGGAAAGCGGTGAGGCCGACTTCATCGATGATGTGCCAGGGCTGGATGTTGCGCGCCTGCAAGACGATCCGGACTTCGAAATTCAAATTTTCCAGCAGGCCGGGCACGGCAATTCGCTCATGTTCAACGCCGAGCGCGAACCCACCAGCGAAGTTGCAGTGCGCCGGGCCGTCAACTTCGCCATCGACAAGGAAGCGATGATCGATATTGTGTTCAACGGCTTCGGGACGCCGGGGTGCAGCGCCCTCACCGATGTGATGTTCGGCTATGATCCGGCCACTTGCGATTTCTACAGCTACGACCCCGAAGAAGCGGGGCGGATTCTCGATGAGGCCGGGTGGGTGCTCAACGAAGAGACGGGCATCCGTGAACGGGACGGTGAGCCGCTGGTGATCCAGCACTACGCGCCGAACCGCCCATTGAACGCGGCAATGGCCGAATTTGTGCAGGAAGATCTGGCGAATATAGGCGTCGAGTTCGAACTCAATTTGATCGACTTCGCGGCGTACCTCGACATTGTCCGGGCGGGCGAGCATAATACGCAAAATTGGTGGGATACCCAGACCGACCCCGATGGCGTGATGCGCACCCTGTTCCACTCGTCGAATGCGGATGGCGGCACGAACCGCAACCGCTATCGTGACGACGAGATGGACGCACTCATCGACCAGGCGCTGGGCATTGGCGATCCGGAAGAACGTGCCGCTGTCTATGCGGAAATCCAGCAGAAGATCGGCGATGAGGCCATTATGGTCTTCTTCAACAATCCGGTCGTGCTGTATGCTTCGGTGCCGGAACTGCAAGGGCTAACCGTATTGAGCGGCGGCTTCCAACCTAACTTCTACGTTGCGTCCTTCAGCGGCTAAAGACTGATCTCTCGGCGGCTGGCACCGTCTCACAGGTGTCGGTCGCCGCATCTGACCCCATAAACTGCCATGACCCGATTTCTGACCCGGCGGTTACTCCAAGCGATCCCCACTGTCGTGCTGGTGACGATGCTGGTGTTTCTGATGCTGCACCTCACCCCCGGCGACCCGGCGCAGGTGCTGCTGGGTGACCAGCGCAGCACACCGGAAATGCTCGAACGGGTGCGCGCCGATATGGGCTTGGATCGCCCGTTGGTGGAACAATATCTCACCTATATGGGCAGTGTCCTCGGCGGTGATCTGGGTAGATCGTTGATCACCAACATACCAGTTGGCGAAAGCATTCTGCTGCGCCTGCCCCACACAATTGAACTCACCATCGCGGCGATGCTGTTGGCGATGGTGCTGGGCATTGGGTTGGGGGTGCTGGCCGCGCTGCGCCACAACACCGTCGTGGATACCGCCGCCATGACATTGGCCCTCATCGGGATTTCGATGCCGGTGTACTGGTCATCGCTGCTGCTGATCATGCTGTTTTCGGTCGGGTTGGGCTGGTTCCCACCCATCGGCCAGGGCAGCCTGGATCGATTGGTGCTGCCGGCCTTTGCGCTGGCGCTGGTATCGGCTGGCGCGTTGGCGCGTCTGGTGCGGTCGAGTATGTTAGAGGTGCTGAACCAGGATTACATCGTGACCGCACGCTCGAAAGGCTTGGCCCAGCGCCGCGTGATCGCCTGGCACGCTGTCCGCAACGCCTTGATCCCGGTGATCACCATCCTCGGCCTTACGTTTGGCAATCTACTGGGCGGGGCCGTCCTCACAGAGACGATCTTCGCCCGGTTGGGCATCGGGGCCATGTACGTAGAAGCCGTCCTGCAGAAAGATTTCACGCTGGTGCAGGGCACCACCCTGTTTATCGCGCTGGCTTATGTTGTGATCAATATTACTATCGACCTGATTTATCTGGTGATCGATCCGCGCATCCGTTATGACTGACTCCGCTGCCAAATCCCCGACGATCATCGCGCTGGCAGATGCGCCAAAAGAGCGGCGCTTCTTACGTGTGTTACAGCGTGCGCGGCGCAGCCCGAATATCATCGTTGGCACGACGATCTTGTCGGTGGCGATCGTGCTCGTCGTCTTTGCACCAGTGTTCACCGGGTTTGACCCGGTCGAGCAATTCCGGCGTGAACGCCTGAATCCGCCGGGTGCCGTGCATGTGTTTGGCACAGATAATCTAGGGCGGGATATCTTCTCACGTGTGCTCTACGGTGGGCGCATTTCATTGCAAGTGGGGATCATCTCGGTCGCCATCGCTTCGGTGACGGGCACCTTCCTGGGCCTCATCTCTGGGTATTTTGGCCGCTGGGCGGACTCGCTGATCATGCGGCTGATCGATGTGCTGCTGGCTTTCCCAAGCATCCTGCTGGCGTTAGCAATTGTCGCGGTGCTGGGGCGTGATCTGCGGAACGTGATGCTCGCCGTCGGGATCGCGGCGCTGCCTGTGTACACCCGCGTCGTGCGGGCGAGTACGTTGTCCATCAAGCAGACCGATTACATCACCGCCGCGCAGGCCATCGGTTCATCGTCCTGGCGGATTCTCGTGGCACATATCTTGCCAAATGTGCTCGCGCCGATTATTGTCATCTCAACCAACGGCATCGCCAGCGCGATCATCGCGGGTGCGGCGCTGAGCTTTCTGGGGTTGGGCCAGCAGCCACCTGACCCAGAATGGGGGCTGATGTTGAGCCAGGGCCGCGAATACATCCGAGTCGCCTGGTGGGTGACGGCCTTCCCCGGCCTGGCGATCATGATCACGGTGCTGGCGATCAATCTGCTGGGCGACGGCCTCCGTGATGTCCTCGATCCACGCTTGAAGATGTGAATGAGCCGATTATCGTGAATGTCCTGATCGCATCCTATCTCGAACCGGAATACGTCGAGCAGATCCGCGCAGCGGCACCAGAAGTCACCGTCTGGTATCACCCGGAGCTGCTCGGCAAGCCACGCTATACTGCCGATCACACCGCACGCCCGGATCGTACCCCCGAACAGGAAGCGCAGTGGCGTGATCTGCTTGCGAAAGCGGACATTCTCTTTGACTTCGACTTCTCCAATCGTGAGGATCTGCCCGAATTGGCACCACAACTCAAGTGGATTCAAACGTCGAGCGCGGGCATTGGGCAGTTCGTAAAACGGCATCGCTACATCGAGCGCACGAGTTGGATCTTCACGACGGCGAGCGGTGTACACGCGCGCCCCCTCGCAGAGTTCGCGCTGATGGCGATGCTGATGTTCGCCAAAGATTATCGCTACCTGCGCGAATCGCAGGAGAAGCAGTCTTGGCAGCGCTACTCTGCACGCGAGCTGTCGCAGTCCACCGTCGGGATCATCGGTCTGGGCAAAATCGGGCGCGAGGTCGCACGGCTAGCCCACGCCTTCGAAATGACGGTGATCGGCACCCGCCGTCACCCGGAGCGCGGCGCGCCCGACTACATCGCCAAGCTGTATAGTATGGCTGATCTGGATGCTGTGCTGTCGCAGACTGATTTTCTGGTGATCGCAACACCACATACGGACGAAACCGACAACCTGATCAGCGCACGTGAGCTGGCGTTGCTGCCAAAGGGCGCAGTCGTGATCAATATCGGGCGCGGCCAGGTGATCGATCAAGCGGCACTCGTCGCGGCGCTGCAATCCGGCCATCTGGGCGGCGCGGCGCTCGACGTGTTCGCCGTCGAACCGCTGCCTCCCGGCGATCCGCTGTGGGCAATGCCCAACGTGATCGTCAGCCCACATTCGGCCAG
>JAADYY010000609.1 GCA_010092805.1 Chloroflexota bacterium
AGCGGGATTTAGGGTGAGGGCCTGATTCGCCAACAACAGCATGATCAACTGTGATAAGTAGTAAAGACCGAAGATCACCAATGTGCCGTTGGCCAACAGCGCGCGGCTGTTGGGGGTTTCGCGCGCGGAGGTGGATAGATCAGTGACGCCGTCGAGGATGGGCATCAGCCAATGGCGTGCCACCGTCGCCACCGACCCGGTGTACATAAACGCGCGGCGCTCCGTGCGCAGTGTATCGATCCCGTGCCAATACGGCAGGTACATCACGACGGCCACCGCCCCACCGATCAGCGCGGAAACCAGCGCATAGCGCAGCCACCGCCGCACCCCAAGATCACGCAGCGCCACCAACGCAATGATCGGCAGGAGCAGCGCCGGGATGAATTTCACCAGCACGCCCAACACAGCGCCTAATGTGCTGGCGACATACCAGCGACGGCTGAGCGCGTAAACCGCAAATGCCATACACGCCGTCATCACCGTATCGTTGTGGCCGCCCCCGGCAGTCATGTAGATCACCAACGGATTCCACATGAACAGATACGTCCCCACCAGCAAGCGGCGCGGCGCAATCTGGCGCAGTGTCAGCGCGATGAACAGCGCCGTCACACCATAGCCCGCGACGGCCAGCAGTTTGTACGCGATCACCTGCGTGTTGCGGCTGGTGTCGGCGGTGAAGGTGGTGGTCACATGGGCGAGTATCTCCCAGGCCGGCCCATAAGCAGACGGCGTCCTGCGCCATGAGACAAACCGATAAAACGGATCGCCCGCGACTTGCTGCGGCACATCCTCCATTGGGTTGAGTCCATACAGCGCTTGCATGCGCCCACGCATGATGTAGTCGTACACATCCGATGCATCGGCGGGGTACATCGGCAGCAGCACCAAATTGAACATCACCCCGCCGATCACGATCAGCGCCAGCGCCCAGCGGCGCAGCAAGGGCGTGAAGTGCGGCGACGGTTTGACCCCCAACCAGTAACCGAGCGCGTAGCACACAAACAGCGCGAAAATGGCACCGATGAACCAGTAGGCCCCCTCGTTGGAGTAACGGGTCAGGGTGCCGAAAGACTGCCGATGGCGGTCGCCGAATTCCGCAAGGCTGTAACGCGCGGCAAAGCCATAATGGAACAGCAAAGTGATCGCCGCACCACAGGCGGCGACAACAGCCAGTTGAATGCTGTGACGACGTATCGAGAAGCGCAAAATCAAAGGTCTCGTCTGCAAAATACGGATGCCATTCGCATCAACGCCGGGATGACCGCGCTGTGAGCAGACGCCGCCGACTTTTGAATGCGAATTCCAGATGCCGATTGTAGCCTGTTTCGGTTGATTTGGGGGCGCGAGGTGCTATCCGAATTGGCGGCACCTCAGGTTTTGTGCGCCAGAGGCCCAAACCGCTAAAGGCTGGCGAATAGAATCCTCGGCGAACCAACCGTAGACGTGCAACCGAGAGCGCAGCCCAAATCAACACTGTGCCCTTGATCGGTCGCCTAAAGATCCGGCGCAGCCTAGTTGAGTATTTCTACCCAGTTTCCGCAAGGACGGTTCCGTTTGACAATGAATGAATCAAGGCGGATAATTTACTTGTCAACGATAGCCACTGAGCTGCAAAATTCATGCTACAAAAATCCATCGGCGTCCACGTGATCGTTCCCCTCACGGCAATTTTCATCGTGATTGTGATTGGCAGTTTCTATCTATCCAGCATTTCAAATACAGACACAGAAACAACGGCGGCAACCGCGACGTTCGCCGAACTTATCGATGGCCCAATCCAGCCCATTCCTTTCGCGGTAACCCTTGATCAACGCCGCGTCACCCTGGGGCGTGACCTGTTCACCGATCCTAGGTTATCGGGCAGCGGCACGATCTCCTGCTCCACCTGCCACGATCTCGTCAACGGCGGCATCGATGGGCTGCCGGTTTCAGTGGGCATTGACGAACGAACCGGCTTCGTGAACGCCCCCACTGTGTATAACAGCGCCTATAATTTCCGGCAGTTCTGGGATGGGCGCGCAGAATCCCTCGAAGATCAGATCGACGGGCCGGTCAATAATGACTTTGAGATGGGCAGCGACTGGGATACGGTCATCGCAACCCTCAGCCAGCACGCGCCCTATCTGGAGGCTTTCGGCACCATCTACCCTGACGGTATCACCGTTGACAACATCAAAGACGCCATCGCCACATTTCAGCGGTCGCTTGTCACCCCCAATTCGCGGTTTGATCAGTACCTGCGGGGTGACGAAAGCGCCATTACCGAAGCAGAGCGGCGCGGTTACGCGCTTTTCCACAGTTACGGCTGCATTTCCTGCCACCAAGGGATCAATGTGGGCGGGAACTTGTTCCAGCGGTTCGGCATTATGCGCGATTATTTTGCTGATCGCGGGCACATCACCCCCGCAGATTTGGGGCGCTACAACGTGACCGGGCGCGAAGAAGATCGGCATGTCTTCAAAGTGCCGGGGCTGCGCAACATCGCCCTGACCGCCCCCTATTTTCACGATGCGTCTGCCGCAACCCTGGAAGATGCCGTCCAGACGATGGGCTTCTATCAACTGGGCCTGAGTCTCGATGATGAGGACGTGGCCTTGCTCGTGGCATTTCTTGAAACCCTCACAGGAGAGCACCCCGAGCTTTCGGTACAGTTTGAAGGCTAACGATGATAGTTCGGATCGTCACGATCATCTTTGTGGGCGTTGCTACGGTTATTTTCGCCCTGCTGCTGTCACGGGCGCGGCTCATCAATCCCTCCGAGCACAACAATTACCTGGCGCTGCTGCGGCAGTTAGAAGCGAGCAACGCCCAACTGAATGAGAGTGTGTTGCAGGTGCGGCTTGGATTGATTGATTTTTACGACGTCATCAATCAACGAATAGAAGACATCGAGCGCATCGCGGCGCGTTTACAATCCCCCCCCGCTTTTATCGGGGGTGCGGATCGGCAAACGATTCAAGACCTGCTCGCGCAGTACACCGCGTTGGTGGCTGAAAAAGAGCAGTTGATCAATGCCTTCACCACACAAAACTCGGTGCTCAACAATTCGTTAGCCTTCTTCCCCACCCTCATCACCGACATCACCGAGGCGTCGGTCGATGCCGGGGTTTCGCAGCGCGATTTGACGATACTCAGCCTGTTTGCCCAAGATGTCTTGGTCTATGTGCAAAACTCGGACGCGAGCCGCATTGATGATATAGAAGCTGCCATCGCAGCGATCAGCGCGAATCAGGCGCTGTTTCCGTCATCTGGCAGAGCGATCCGCAGCGACATCGAAACCGCAATCAGCCACGCTGAAATCATCTTGCGGCGGCAGCCCCTCACCGATCAACTGCTCCTCAATATTTTGGAGGTGCCGCTGTTTCAGCGCTTCGAGGCGCTCAACCGCCAGTACACGGAAATATATAATTATGCGTTACAGCAGGAACGGATTAATCAACTTCAGCTTTCCGCCTATGTGATCCTGCTTGTCATCGCCAGCGCATTTCGGATTCTCTTAAGTGTGCGTGCCACCACCGCACGTGTCGAAGAAGCGCGGGCACGTTATCAGGGGATTTTTGATAACGTCACGCAGGGCATCTATCAGGTGCGCGTGAGCGACGATGGCGTCAATGAAATCGTTCAGGCAAACCCCGCCTACGCGCAGATGTTGGGCTATGCCTCGCCCGCATCGCTGATCACTGCCATGCCGCAGATTCAAGATCTATATACCAACCCAGATGATTATCGGGCGCTCACCGCACAGCTCGCTGCACAGCATTCGGTCAAGAATTTTGAGACCGAAATCCGCCAACAGAGCGGCGGCACCATTTGGATTTCAGAAAACATCCGGCTGGCAGACGATAATGGCGGGCAGCGCTACTACGATGCCGTGACGCGCGACATCACGCTGCAAAAGCAGTTGGAACAACGCTCAGCGGCGCTCTATCAAGTGAGCAAAGCGCTCACATCGGCGCATGACGACGCCGCCATTCTGCGCGCATTGGCAGCCCCACTGATCCCGTTCGGCATTCTGGGTGCGTCGCTGTATTACACGCAACAGACACACGATTCCGCACAGCTCGTGCGTGTTTCCAGGTGGTCACATGACACCGAAGCCAATCAACCGGGTGTGGTTGAGCTACCCGATATTTTCCCCGACGCAGTGACCACCTGGGTTGCACAGTTGCGAACGGTCGAGATGGTCGTGCCGGAGCGGGACTCACTGTATTTGCCCCGGTTTGTCGTGGCGTGGTTAACTGCGCAGCATCACACCCAATGCGTTCTGCTGCCCTTGCAGCAAAATGAGCGGTTATTGGGGAGCGTTGTGCTGGTTTGGGCTGCGGAGCATACGCTCACAGAGCAAGAGACTGCCCTCTGCGCGGCGCTACCGTCGCTCGCGGTGCCGGCGGTCGCCAATCGCCAGCTCGTCATGAATTTGGAACAGTTGGTTAGGCAGCGCACGCAGGAAATCGAAAAGAAAAATGTTCAACTCCAGCGCTCGGTGGAAGCCGCGCAAGCCGCTAACCAGGCGAAGAGTGTTTTCCTTGCCAACATGAGCCATGAACTGCGCACACCGCTCAACGCCATTCTTGGGTTCAGCCAGATCATGCGGCGGGATAACGCTTTGTCAACGACCTATCGTGACTACCTGAACACGATCAACAACAGCGGCGTGGCGCTGCTTGCCCTCATCAACGATGTGCTCGACCTGTCCAAGATTGAAGCCGGGCAGATGACACTCAACGCGCTGAGTATCGACCTGTATGAACTGCTGACTCAATTGGAGGCATTGCTGCTGGTTCGTGCGCAGCGCAAGGCGATCAACCTGCTGTTTGAGATCCACGACGATGTACCACAGTATGTCTATGTTGATGGCACCAAGCTGCGCCAAATCTTGCTCAATTTGCTGAGCAATGCGGTGAAATTCACGCACGAAGGGCACGTGCGCCTTGAGGCGAACTCACTACCTGTGCCAGTGGAAGAAGCCACCGCTGTGCGCTTGCAATTTGTGGTGAGCGATACCGGCATTGGCATTCCTCAAGAAGAGCGGGAGCGCATTTTTGAAGCCTTCGCGCAGGGCAAAAACACCAACTTCACCGAAGGGACGGGCCTGGGGTTAGCCATCACCCGTGAATTTGTGCAGTTGATGGGCGGCACGATTGGGGTGCAGAGCGAAGTCAACGGCGGCACCACCTTCACCGTTGAGCTGCCCATTCACCTGGCCGCCGCCGAAGATGTGCCCATGCAGGATGAGCGCCAGGTCATTGCGCTGGCCCCCAATCAAGCCGCAGTTCGGATACTTGTCGTCGAAGATCAGCCGCAGAATCGGCAGGTGCTGGTCGATTTTTTGCAGCCGTTGGGCTTTCATGTGCGCGAAGTCACCAACGGCCAAGAGGCCATCGAGGCGGCGACCAGGTGGCAGCCACACTTGATCTTTATGGATATGCGTATGCCCGTCATGGATGGGTATGCAGCCACACGTCGCATCAAAGCGCTGAACCTCACCCCGCCGCCGATCATCATTGCCTTAACCGCGAGCGCGTTTGAGCACGAAGGGGTGGATATACTGCGGGCGGGCTGCGATGACTTGTTGCACAAACCCGTCGCAACCCACCAACTGGTGGCAGCTATCGAAAACCATCTGGGCTTGGGGTTCGTGTACGCCGAACCGGCTCGCCCGGACGCAACGCAGACACCCATTCAACCCATTCAACCGGAAGAATTTGCAGCACTGCCGCAAGCATGGAAAGCGCGCATGATCGAGGCTGTTGCCACAATTGACTACGAGGGGATGCAAGATCTCATTGCGGAACTGAGCGACACGCGGTCGCCTGTGCAGGCACACCTCTACCAACTGCTCGAAAACTTCCAGTATGAAGACATCCTAGCGCTGCTCCGCCCCCAAGATGATCCACAGCGTGGGCAGTAGGTCAGGGGTTCTGGGGGCCTGGCAAAATATGGTGGCTCACTTTTGCGAGCACATCTTCAATCACAAACGGCTTACGGATGTAATCCACCGCCCCATATTCTGCGTAGCGCCGTGACTTTTCATCCCCCGCACTTTGGGCACTAATAAATATGATGGGGATGTGCGCGAGTTCCGGGTCGGCCTTGAGTTTCGAGCACACTTCGAAGCCATCCATGCCCGGCATCCGCACATCCAGTAGGATCAAGCCTGGGTTGGTGCTGCGCGCCACATCAAATATCTGCAGCGGGTTGCCCAGCGGGCGCACTTTGTAGCCCTCCTGCTTGAGCGCCGCAAAGAGTATCTTCAGGTTGGCGACGACATCATCCACGACAATTATGTTGCCCTTCAACAATGGATCTCTCCAATGGGTGTCAGGTAATAGTACATCATTGACTATGGCGCAATGGCGGCAACCTGGGCCAGTCGCTCGACGCGCGTCCCCGCCAACAGATCGGCGGACAGGGTGACCGGAAGCTGCCCGGTCGCCGGGCGCTGGCCGAACAGCACTGCGCAAACCGGCGGCACAGCGGGCCGCCACGACGAATACGTCGCCAGGTACGCCGCGACATTGGGGTAGGCGCGCCAATCGTAAGCCGACAGCAGCGCGACCGCAATCGTGCGATCCTGCGGCAGCGCATTCACCAGATTCGCCTGCGCCGGGTTGCTGATCGCGTTCTGTGTGAAGACGACCGTCGTTTGTGAGGCATTGGCCGCTTCAACCGCGCGCCCGATCTCGTCATAGGACGGCGAGTCGCTGACCGCTGCCCAGCGAATATTCGGGTGATCATACAGATTGCATTCGTTGTAGATTTGGTAACGTGTGCCCAAAAACACAATCGCCACCGACCGATCCGGCGTGATCGGGATCAGGTTGTTGCGGTCGAAGGCAACGGTCACTGCCGCCTCAAACAACGCCGTGATCAGTTCGGTGTGTTGTGCCGCGTTGACACGATCCGCCGCTGTCGCCGGGTCGAGCGGCTGCCAGAACATCGCCCCGAAACGCGCTTTCGCTTCCAGAATCCGCCGCACCGACTCGTTGATACGCGCTTCGCTGATCGTACCGGCGCGCACGGCGTCGATCACCGCTTGGATGGCCGTCGCGGCGATCTCCGGGTTGATGCTCGGCCCCGTCGCCAGCAAGTCGACGCCCGCCTCCACGGCCATCACCGCCGCTTGCGCAAACGGAAACTCCAGATCGACCGCGTTCATATCGAGCGCGTCGGTCATCACCAGACCAGCATAACCCATCTCGTCGCGCAGCAGCCCCGTGATCACGTTGGGCGAGAGCGATGCCGGGATGAACCGTGGCGGCGACTCCAGCGCTGGAAAGTGAATGTGTGCGGCCATGATCACACCCACACCAGCATCAATGGCGTGAGCAAACGGCACCAACTCAACGCTGTCGAGGCGCGCGCGGCTCAAATTGAGTGACTGCAAAACCGCGTGCGAATCTTCGCCGGTGTCGCCGTGACCGGGGAAGTGCTTGGCCGTCGCCAATACATTCTGCGATTGCAACCCGCGTGTGTACGCCGCGATCACGCGCCCGGTCACCTCCGGGTCGGAGCCGAACGCGCGGCGGTCGATGATCGGGTTGTCGAGATTTGTCTCCAAATCGGCGACGGGGGCCAGATTCATGTTGATGCCAACCGCGCGCAGTTCTTGCCCCATCGCCTGCCCGATGCGGTAGGCCATCTCCTCGCCTGCCGCCGTGATCACAGCGGGCACCGGGTAACGGGTGAAGCCTTCGTCCATCAACCGTTCGACGACGCCGCCCTCAAAATCGATGGAGATGAGCAGCGGAATATCGCCCACTTCGAGGATCGTCTGCTGGAAGTCGTTGGTCAACTGTGTGACCGCCGCCGGGGTTCCGACGTTGGCCCCAAACAGCACAATGCCACCCGGCTGCCACTCGCGCAGAAATTCAGCCCCCACTTCGGTCATGACGCTGCCGTGCAGCGTGACCATGAACATCTGCGCGACGCGCTGTTCCAGCGACATCCGCGCGATTTGTGCATCAAACGGTGACTGCCGCGCCGCTGTCGGCCCGGCAATCAACAGAAACAATAAGCAGCCGAACGTAATACGCACTTTGCGCAAATCAGTTCAATCCTTCACTCAAGCGATAACCAATACCACGCACATTGACAATCAAATCCGCGTCCTGCCCCGCCTGCTTGAGCTTGCGGCGCAGATTGCTCACGTGCGGGCGAATCACCTCACGCGCTTCCGCCTCATCGACCGCGTAGCCGCGTACCTCGCGCACCAACTCATGGCAGGAAACCACCCGCCCACGATGCGCCGCCAGATACAGCAGCAGGTCAAATTCGGTGGGGGTCAAGTCAATCGGCAGATCACCAACCGAGATTTGATACCGACCGGGATAGATCTTCAGCGGGCCGAGCGTCATCATATTGCTCACCGTCGTTTCCGCGACGATGGGCAGCGTTTGGTTGTTTTCGGGCGTGTGCTCCACGACCTCTTCGTCTTCCGGTTCGGGTTCTTCCTCCACCTCCTCTGCCGTGAAGACGAGTTCATGCACATTGTTGCGAATCGCGTCCAGCAGCGACCGCCGCCGCTTGAGGTTGCGCGCACGTTCGACACCGCGCGCCACACTCTGCCGAATATCCTGGCTCGAACTCGGCTTGATCAGATAATCGTGCGCGCCCAACCGCAGCGCCTCGACCGCTGTGCTCAGGCTTGGGTACGCCGTCATCAGAATCACGACCGTATCCGGGTCGGTATCCTTGATGCGCCGCACCAGCTCGACACCATCCAACCCCGGTGGCATACGCACGTCGGTCAACACGACATCGAAGGGCAACGGCTGCCCCTTGATGATCTCCAGCGCATCCTCGCCGCTGTTCGCCTCACGCACATTGTACCCCACTCGTTGCAGCGTCTTGCTCACCGAGTACCGGATGGCAGCTTCGTCGTCCACTACCAGCACATAAGCGGTTTCATTCCCATCGTCCATCATTGTCTAAGTCCAGCCTATTCGTGAGTCTGCTCTTATCTCTTCTTTTATCTTTTCTTAAGCATACCTGAGACGCGCTATTTTGCAACACCTTTGTTCAGACAAATATCCATTTAGATGTTTCCATTCTGTAACACCCCCACAACGACG
>JAADYY010000109.1 GCA_010092805.1 Chloroflexota bacterium
CAGCGCGACGCTCACGGTGCTGCCGCCGAGCGCAGCGGTCGCCCCGGCGCTGACCGACGACCTCGGCCTCGACGCCGCCCCCGAACTCCCCGACTTCTAGCGGCTGCGCGCTGTTCAGCGCCGCGCCATGCCCGCCTGGCGGTGATGCTCATCATCGCCAGGCGGGTGCTATGTGCAGGGAGATGGCTCAGGTCAACCACCTGTCAGGTTGACCTGAACGGGGCCGAACGCTATCAGCGGGCGCTGTCGATGTGGGCGGGTTCCGCGTCATGATGCATGTGATCTGGGCCGAGCAGCTCTATAGCGAACATGGTCGGCTCCGGTTCGCCGGGGTAGGGATCGCCGCCGCGCAGCTTGCGCAGCAGATAGATCAGCAGCACGCGCAGCGACCCGATGATCGGCACGACCAGAAACGCCCCCAGGATGCCGCCAAACGCTGCCCCGATGAACACCCCCAGAATGATCACTGGCAGCGCAAGTTCGAGCGCATCGCTGGTGATTTTCGGGACGATCACGTTCCAGAAGACCATCTGGAAGCCGAAATTGATCCCGACGACCAGCAGCGACAACGTGATCGGGCTGAGTTCGGTGAACACGCTGGAGCCTTCAAACAGCGGGATGAGTCCAATGGGGACGAGCGCGAAAAACCCGCCGATGTTGGGGATCAGCGAAGTGAGGCCGGTGAACACGCCGACCACCACCGCGTTCGGGATGCCCATCACCACGAACTGCCCCCAGGTGAGCACCCCAATGATGACACCCGTGATGACCTGGACCTCGAAGAATTGCGTCCAGACGCGGTAGACGCGCGCCAGCACAATCAGGTACTCGCGCCGCTGGGCTGCCGAGCGGATGCGGTGCAGCGTTTCGTAGGCTTTCGGGATTTCCAGAAGGAACAGCAGCGTGATCAAATGGACGATGAACAGATTGGTCAGGAAATTGCCGAGGCCGCTGAGGGCTGAACTGACGACTTGCGTGGCCGCCAACGCCCCCTCGAACAGGACGCCGAAATTCGGCGTTTCGCCATCCCCACTCTCCCCACTGAGGGCGCTCTCAATCTCGCGGACGGAGTCGCTGAGGGGCGAGAAGATGAAATCCAGATCGACATCTTGCCCGGCAAGCTGGATCATACCGTCCTCTGGCTCGTAATCGCTCAAGAACGCTGTCAAGTCTTCTGCCCCCGCACGCACATTGTCGACCAGCACATTGGTGGTTTCGATGGCTTGGGGCAAGAAATTGACGACCGCAAAGACGATGATGAGCACATACGTCACGTAGACGAGCAGCGCCGCGCTCCCATAATTCAGGCGGGTGCGGCGCGCGATCACGAGCGTGGGGATGAACAGGAGAAACGTCAAAATCGCGGAAAGAATCAGCACACTCACGATTGGGGCGAGCAGGTTCAGCGACCAAACGCCGACCACAAGCAGGATGATAGCGATGATGCGTTTTGTCCACGCGCTCCACTCAAACGGATAATCCGGCGTCTGATCGGGCGGGGCGGTGGCGGGCTGGGGTGCAAGATCAAGCGGATCTGTGGGCATCTGAGTCACTGTCCCTTCGGCATCGCGTGTACGACTCCGCACATTATGACAAATTGCGCCCGCGCTTGTTAGGGGCAAACGCCGTAGAAATCTGGTGGGCGGGCCTGCCGCTGGGCGCTGGCCGGGAACGATCTTGAAATATTCATCCCCGGCGGCGCTGCGCAATTGTATAATCACAGCATCATCAGAACCAAAGATAGCGAAGGATCGACCGATGTTCGGACGAATCAAGCCAGACAAGCCGGGGCCGGGCCAGGAATCGGTGTGGGATTACCCGCGTCCGCCGCGTGTGGAACCCACCAGCAAGCGCGTCCGTGTGCTACTGGGGGGCGTGACGCTCGCCGACACCACCAACGCCAAGCGCGTGCTGGAAACCAGCCACCCACCCACCTTCTACATCCCGGCGGAAGATGTGCGCATGGATCTGCTGCAGCCCACATCGCACCGCTCGTTCTGCGAATTCAAGGGCGCGGCCAGCTACTTCACGATTGCAGTTGAGGGCAAGACGGTTGAAAACGCCGTCTGGGCGTACAAGACTCCCACACCGGGCTTTGAGTCCATCAAAGATCACCTGTGCTTCTACCCCAGCCGCATGGATGCCTGTTACGTCGGTGATGAGCAGGTGCAGTCGCAGGAAGGTGACTTCTACGGCGGCTGGATCACGTCGGAGATTGTCGGGCCGTTCAAGGGCGGGCCGGGCACCTGGGGCTGGTGATCGCGTGGCGGCGCGGCTGATCCTGTTCGACATTGACGGCACACTGGCGTACACGCACGGCGCAGGCCGGGCGGCGACACGCGGCGCGATGCTGGAAGTCTTCGGCACCGAGGCAGGGTTGGCCGCGCACAAATTCGGCGGCAAAACCGACCTGCAAACGCTGGTCGAACTGCTCGGCCCGCTGGGTTACAGCACCGAAACGATCACCGCGCAGATGCCCGCCTACACCCTGGTCGTCGAGCGCCACATGCGCGCCGTGATCGGCGAATTCACGGCGCAGGCGCTGCCCGGTTCGCTGGCCCTGGTGGAGGCGCTGCACCACCGTGATGATGTCCTGCTGGGCATCGTAACAGGCAACGTCTCGCGCATCGCGCCGCTCAAGCTGACCGCCGCCGGCTTCCAGATGGACTGGTTCCCGGTCGGCGCGTTCGGCGACGAAGCGCTCGACCGCAACGATCTGCCGCCGCTGGCCCTTGAGCGCGCCGCGACCCACTACCAGCAGACAATCACGCCAGCGCAGGTGATCATCGTCGGCGATACCCCGGCGGATGTCGCCTCGGCGCGGGCGTTGGGCGCGGTGGCGGTGGCTGTGCCCACCGGCTTTGCCACCCGCGAGCAACTGCGCGCCTCACAGCCCGATGTGCTCCTCGATGATCTGACCGGGTTCGCCGCCGCCCTCGATCTGTAATCTCTAATTGGATCAGCACCCACCCGCCGTATCCCCGCCGAGCCGCATCAAGCGCGCTTCGACTGCTTCACGACCTCGACGCCTTGCTGTATAATCGCTGACCGATGGGCGCGGCCTGCCTGTTCACAGCAGATCAACGCCGCGCCCCGGTTTGGATAGCGAGGCACGAGGCAAGCCATGCGCGATCAACCTGTTACCCCCGAAGTTCCGAGCCGTTCGCAACCTGACGCGGCGTTTGCGCCGCGCGCTCAGGCCAATCCCGCGATCCCGGAGGCGTTCCGCGAGCCGATCCCGCCGCCCAATGTGCTCCCGCCCGACCAGCGCCCGGCTGGCGGGCCGGGCTGCCTGATGATCGGCTTGTTTGGCGGCGCATCGGTGCTGCTGGCGGTGATCATTGTGGCGCTGGCCGGGGCGGCTGGCTGGACAGCCGGGCAGCGTGAGGCCAACCGCTACGCCACCGCCACCCGCAGCGCGTCGATCAGCGAGCAGTTGACGCGCATTCCGGCGGATGTCGCCAACCGGAACCCGGAACTGCTGCGCCTGCGGCTCGAATTTCTGGTCACGCTCACGCCCGGCGTCGCTGGCGTGAGTGGGGTGGTGAGCACCGCCACTGCTCTGCGCATGGAGTTGCAGCCGCCCCCCAGCGCCACGCCCTCATTGACGGCGAGGCCAGCCGCAGCGACCGCCACGCCCACCGTCGCGCTGATCGTGCCGTCCACCGGGCTGCCGTCCACTGGGCTGCCGTCCACCGGGTTGCCAGCCACCAGGCTGCCAGCCGCCGCCGGGTTTGATCTCGACGCGCTATTGGCCGAAGCGCAGGCCGCGATCACGGCGGGCGAATGGGACGAGGCGGTCACCACGCTCGACGCCATCATCGGCCTAGACGATACCTTCCAGCGCGAGACGGTGCGCGGCCTCATGTCCGAAGCGCTCAACACGTATGCGCTGCGGCTGTATCAGGAGGGGCAGCCCGCCCGCGCCAACACCCTCGTGGATCGGGCGCGCGAGTTTGGGCCGCTGGATGAGGGACTGGCCTTTGAGCAGTACGCCGCCACCCTTTACCTCAACGCGACCGCCGCCTTCGGCGCGGACCCCAACCGGGCGATCCGCGCGCTCAACGAACTGATCGGGCTGGGCGAGGGCCGCTACTATCAGGAGGCACGGCAGATGCTCTACGATCAGTATGTGGCCTACGGCGATGCGTTCGTGGCCGAAGGGCGTCACTGCCAGGCGGTGCCGCAGTATCGCAATGCCTTGGGGGTGCTGGCGAGCGGCCCAGCCAACGGCAAGCTGAGCACCGCCCAAACACTGTGCGCCAACGCCACACCCACCGGGGTCGCCCCCCCGCCGGATGCCGGGCCATCGGATTTCGCGCCGCTTGGTCAGGGCTGATCTGGGCACGAGCGAACGGGGGAGTTGCTCTCATGGTGCCCTCATAGCGGCCTAATTTATACCTTAGGCCGCGATTCTAATCTTTAGGCATAGAGTGAGCCTGGTCAATGTAAAGTCTTACAGCTAACGGTAAGCGGCGTATTGTTAGTGTCCAGGTTTGCGGGCAACGAGGTCGAAAACTTCAAAAGCCCTTCCCTTTACCTGTCGCCCAACGTGTCCCCCCCTCACGTTGGGCGATTGGGATTCTCCGTCCCTGTGCCTAAATTCGCGGGCGTGCTAGAATTTCAGATGGGGCTTATGGCAAACGCGCAGCGCAGATCGCACCGTCGGTGGCGCTCACCCGCAGAGACGCACGAAAGGACGCAGGCATGGCCGGGCGCTACTACGAAGACCTGAGCGAGGGCGTGATCATCCGCCACGAATTGGGGCGCACGATCACCGAGGCGGACAATGTGTTCTTCAACAGCATCACCATGAACCCGCAGCCGCTGCACATCAACGAAGATTTCGCCGCCAACAAAACGGAGTTTGGCCGCCGCGTGGTCAACGGCATCCTGACGTTGGGGTTGGCCGTCGGCCTGACGATCCCCGAACTGACGCAGGGGACGATCATCGCCAACCTGGGCTATGAGCAGGTCAATCACCCGCACCCGATGTTTCACGGCGACACGCTCTACGTCGAAACCGAGGTGCTGTCGAAACGGGAGAGCCAGTCCCGCCCAGAGGCTGGCCTGGTCGCGCTGAAGCATGTTGGGCGGAATCAAGATGGGGTTGTGGTGATCGAATTTTCGCGCACCGTCCTGATCCTCAAGCGACCCAACGCATCGGGGTGAAGCTATGGCGCTGCTGATCACCCACTACGCCGATCCGGGTGCGTTTTATGCCCGCGTCGAAGATTTCTTGATGGCCCACGAGATCGAGCACAACCTGATCCTCAGTTTGGCGCGCGGACTCAAGTTGCACCCGGAGCGCAGCGAGCAGCCGCCCTATCTCGCCGCCGTCGAGTCAGACGGGGCGGTTGTGCTGGCCGCGCTGATGACCTCGCCACGCGGGTTGATCCTGTCGCGCTGCGCCGATGACGCGGCGCTGGAGGTGCTGGCGCGGCACCTGCGCAATTTCCACCCGGATCTGCCGGCGGTGCAGGGGGCCAATCCGCTGGCGGCGGCCTTCGCTGAGCGGTGGATGCTGCTCACCGGGGTGTGGGCCGAGGTTTACATGCAGCAGCGCTTCTATCAATTGACCGG
>JAADYY010000610.1 GCA_010092805.1 Chloroflexota bacterium
CAGGGGAGAAAACTGCTTTTGAAGTCCCTCGCCTAGCCGCAAAGCGGCGGTTGGGAGCGGGATTTAGGGTGAGGGCCTGATTCGCCAACAACATCTGTAGCAAGGCAACCAACGCTTCGGGTTTGAGTGTATCGAGTGCAGCAACGGCACGCTGATAATTGTTGTTCGTCATCGTTTTCTCCTTTCTTGGGTATATTTTTGTCGCTGCCGTAATGACTGTCTACACACGTCATCATACCCCGCTTATCGGATGCGCAAGGTGATAACTTTCGACTCGAGGCGGGGGGTGCTGGCGCGCACGGTCACCTGACCGGGGGTGTGCCCCGCGCGCACGTAGATCGCCGCCTGCCCGCCAACCAGCGGAAACGGGGTCTCGCCGATCAGCTCGCCCGGCCCGTCGAGGTCAAGGTCGATCACGGCGATGGCGTAAGGCAGGCGATTGCCGAAGCGGTCGGTGATCTTGAAGACGATGCGCGTCATGTCCGCGCCGTCGGCGGCCAGGCGATCATCGTCGGCGTCGAGCGTGAGCATGTACGGCAGCCCATCCGCCGCGATCTTCTGCTCGATCACCGGCTGCTCGTTGATCAGCCCAACGACGCGCAGATCCTGAAAGTGATTGCCCCACAGCGCCAGCAGGGTCATGCCAGGGATAGTGAACGGCGCATACGGCAGGTGCGGGTATGTCTCGCGATCTGGCTGGAAGCGCCCGTAAATCTCTTCACCGACGTAGACTTCGACCGCCTCACAATTGCTGAACACCGTCAGCGGGTCGTTGCCGCCCTCGCTGCGGTCGCCCATCGTCCACAGGCTGGCGATCTGCAAGACCGGGCGCACCGACGGCGGGATCTGGCTTTCGTAGACATACGCGGCGAACTTCGGCAGCCGGAAGATGTCCATCACGCCGTGATAGCAGATGCGGTCGCCGGAGCCGAAGACGCGGTGGGTGTTGTAGTCGAACGCACACCAGCCAATCGCGCCAGTGACGTTGAGCATCCCGAACTGCTTATCCTGAATGCGGGCGTGGCGCAGCGCATGTTCGATCTGGCGATCTTCGTTGTCCCAGGTTTTGGTGGGGAACATATGCCCATTGAACTCGGTGATCAGGTGCGGCGTGTGGATGGGTTCGACGACGGTGTTGGAGAAATCGTTGTAGGTGAACACATCCTCCAAGAATTGGCTCTCCAAAAAATTGCGAATCCCGCCCGTCTGCCGCGACGGATCGAGCTGATGGGCCAGGCGGTTGGTCGCGCTGTAGAACCCCTCGTCATCCGCCGACTCGTTGATGCGCACGCCCCACAGCACAATCGAGGGGTGGTTGCGGTCGCGCAAAATCATCGCCTCAAGATCGCGCAGGGCCAGCGCCTGCCAGTCCGAGTCGCCGACGAACTGCCAGCCGGGCAATTCTTCCAGCACCAACAGCCCAATCTCGTCGCAGCGCTTGAGGAAATGCGGCGACTGCGGGTAATGCGAGGTGCGTGCGATGTTCACGCCCAACTCGTATTTGAGGATCTCGGCGTCTTTGCGCTGGAGCCGCGCCGGCGCTGCTGGCCCGATGTACGGATACGTTTGGTGGCGGTTGAGGCCGATCAGCTTGATGCGCTCGCCGTTGAGGTAGAAGCCGTCGTCGCGGAACACCGCCTCGCGGAAGCCGAAATCGACCCGTTGCCGGTCCACCAGTGCGTCGCCGTCGTAGAGTTCGGCATCCAGCGCGTACAGCACCGGATCATCGAGCGACCACAACTTGATCGCCGGCAGATCATCCAGGTGGACGGTGGCGACCAGCCCACCACCACGCGGCACATAGACCGTCGAGTAGCGCGACGACGCCACCACGATCTCGGTGTCGCCCTGATCTTCGCGCAGCACCAACTCCAGGCGCAGATCGCGCTCCTGACGGCTTTGATTCTTCAGCCGCACCGCCACTTCCAGCGCGGGCCGCGTCAACACATCCAGCGGGCGGGCGAACACATCCACGATGTGAATCGGCTCCACAATCCGCAGGCGGACATCGCGGTACAGGCCGCCGAACGTCAGATAATCGACCACATAGCCGAACGGCGGGATCTCCGGGTGTTCGGTCGAATCGAGGCGCACCTGCACAACATTTTCGCGCAGGGTATGCACCCGGTCGGTGATCTCGTAGGAGAAGGGCGTGTAGCCGCCCACGTGCGCGCCCACCACCTGCCCGTTGACGGCGACCGAGCAGGCCGAAAGCGCGCCGTCGAAATCGAGGTAGACACGCCGACCGCTCAGCGCTTCGGGCAGCGTGAAGCGCTTCCGATACGTCGAGACGAACTGGTATTCCGCATCGTCGAAATTGTGGTGGGGCAAAATGCGGTTGCTGTGCGGCAGCGTGACGGGCACAAAGCGCGTATCCGACGCGCGAAAATTCACGTCGTCGGCCACAAACAACCACTCATCGTTAAAGGGGATCACTTGGCGCATGGCGCTGTCACCTGTCTGTTGGCGCTGATCTGGGCTGGCCGGGTATGGCGAGATCGGCGTGTGGATCGGTCGGTGGCATGATCATGAGGCTTACGGGCGCGCCAGCCAGGGGAAGCCGCGTGCGGGCAGCATCACCGTCAACTGATCATCGGCGGCGCTGATCACGGCCTGACCGAGCACGACACGCCAATCGGTCGTGCCCTCGTTCAGCACGATCTCGATTTCGGTGTCGGCGTCGCTGGCATTGAAAGCGGCATACACCACCGAAGCGGCGGCGCGGCGGGCAAAGACATACGCGCGCTCGGCGTCGTCGATCACCACCGTTTCGACCTCGCCCGTGCGCAAAGCCGGCGATCCGCGCCGCAGCGCAATCGCCGCTTTGAAGAACGCGCCCAGTTCCGCGTCCAGCGCATCCCAGGGCATCGTGCGGCGGCCATCTTCCGGCCCGCTGCCCTCCAAGCCCGTCTCATCGCCGTAGTAGATCGTCGGCGCGCCGACATAGGCCAGCATGAAGGCCATCGCCTGCTGGAATTTGCGGCGGTCGCCGCCGCAGAGCGTCAGCAAGCGGTCGGTGTCGTGTGAGCTGAGCAGATTCATTTGCGCATGGCGGGCAGGCGGCGGGGTATCGCGCAGCCAGGTCATCAGGCGGTCGTCGAACTCCGACGGCGTCAGCCGTCCCAGCACCAGGAAGCCGCGCACCGCCCACGTGAAGCGATAGTTCATCGCCGCGCTGAAGGTGTCGCCCAACAGATAATGCGAGGAGTCGACCCAGTGTTCGGCGACCAGGTAGGCGTCGGGGCGGACGCTCTCGGCGGCAAGCCGAAAGCCGCGCCAGAAGGCATCGCTGTTATCCGGCGCGACATCGGCGCGCCAGCCATCAATGCCGCGCCGCAGCCAATGGGCGGTCACGCCGGCTGGCCCGTTGAAGTAATGCTCCATCTCTGGGCACTCGACGAATTCGGGCATGAAGCCAAACCCGGCCCAGCCGACGGCGTTGTGCGGCCACTGCGTGAAACTGAACCAACGATAATACGGCGATTCACGCGAGCTTTGCGCGGCTTGATAATACACGCTGTCCGCCGAGCAGTGATTGAACACCGCATCGAGGATCACGCGGATGCCGCGCGCGTGCGCCTCCGCGATCAGTTGGTCGAAGACGGCGTCATCGCCCAACATCGGCTCGATCTGCATGAAGTCGATGGCTTCGTAGCGGTGGTTGGTGGGCGCAGCAAAGATCGGGTTGAAGTAAAGGCACTCCACCCCCAGATTAACCAGGTAATCCAGCTTTGCGATGACGCCGCGCAGGTCGCCGCCGAAGAAATCGCGGCCCAACGGCGGCGCTTCGGGCAGTTCGCCCCAACTCTTAAAGATGGGCGGGTGGCCGTACACGCCGTGCGTCAGGCGGTCATTGCCTGGCTCGCCGTTGGCAAAACGATCCGGGAAGATCTGGTAGATGACCATGCCCTGTGTCCAGTCGGCGGGCATCCGCGCCGGGTCATACACCGCGATCTGGAAGGGGCGGGTGAACCATTCGCCGTAGTGCGGGGTGGTTTCGCCCTCATACTGGCGCTGTTCGAGCAGCGGCGGCGCGTCGGCAAATTCGAAGTGGTAGGTGACGATGGTGGGCGCGGCGGGTAGGCGAATCGTCGCGTGCCAGGTGCGGTCTCCGGCGGCGGTCATCAGCGCGCGCCACGAGAGATTGCGCCGCGAATCCACCAGATGAACTTCGGGCTGGCTGGTGCTGCCCGTCAATGACAACTCGATCACCGCGTTGAGCGGTTGTGCAGGCGGCGGCATGTGCAGTGGCCCCACAGGGCGCAGCCGCGCAGCGGCGGCCTGACTAAGCGCAGAGTCCATAATGCGGTGTGCTCCTGAGCAGGTCCTGTGTGTTGCGAATGCCGCCGATTGTGCGCAATTGTGCCGCTCTGCGCAAGTGCTTGCCAAACAAGTGCGCTTGTCGGCGTTCAAGCGGGGGTACAGCGTCTTCAGCCTTCAGTATGGTTGTGCGTGTTCGTTGAGCGTCACGGCAGGCGCGAGGAGGCTACGCAGGGGATGCGGCATCTGTACCATTGACAGGCAA
>JAADYY010000110.1 GCA_010092805.1 Chloroflexota bacterium
GCACGAGCGGATCACGATTTATTTCGGCAGCGACACGGGTGTGGCTGAAGTCCATGATCTGGTGGCGGCGCTGCGCAGCCGCTTCAGCGCGCAGGACTTTGAGATCGTCGATGGCGGCCAACTGCTTTATCCGTACATCATCAGTATCGTATAGATGCCGAACCTACACGTCGTCACCGACAGCTTCGCCCACTTTCCCAGCCTTCAGGTCAGCAACCGCCCCGGGATCACGATTGTCCCCAACCGCATTGGTATCGCGGGCAAAATGTATCGGGAGGGCGTTGATTTGGAGGCCGAAGAGGCGCTGAAGTTG
This sequence comes from Chloroflexota bacterium, assembly GCA_010092805.1. Classification (GTDB taxonomy): domain Bacteria; phylum Chloroflexota; class Anaerolineae; order Aggregatilineales; family Phototrophicaceae; genus Flexifilum. Next base: position 314 of record JAADYY010000110.1, read on the forward strand.
TTGGCCGCCAAGCCGGAAGCCCCGACACTGGCCGTGCCGGCTGTGACCGATTATGCGGCTGTCTATGAACAGCTCGCGCAGGATCACGATGGTATCATTTCGCTGCACGCTTCGCGGGCCATGTTCGCGAGCTGGCATCATGCCCAGCGGGCCGCCCAGTATCCGCTGGGTGGCTGTAAGGTCATCGTGCTGGATACGCAGACATTTTCGGCGGGGCAGGCGCTGCTGGTGCGGATGGCCGCCAATGTCGTCGAGCAGGGTGAAACGCTCGATGACATTGTGCGCATCTTGCGTGGGGCGGTGGCGCGCGTCTACTCGATCTACTACACTGAAACCCTCGATTTTTTGCACCATAACCACATTATGACGCCGTCTCATGCGCTGCTCGGCGCGATGATCGGCATCAAGCCGGTGCTGTCCATCGAAGACGGCCAACTGATCACCATCGAAAAGGTGCGCACGCGCCTGCAAGCGACCGAACGGCTGGTCGAGTTTGCGGCGGAGTTCACCGATGTGGAAGACGCGATTATCTTGCAACACAAAACTTACCTGACTGAGCAGGGGCGCATGCTGCAAGATCGGCTCGCGGTCGAGTTTCCAGACCTGCACTTCCCGCATGCGCTTTATGGCCCCTCACTCGCCGCGCTCATCGGCCCAGAAGCGACTGGGTTGGTCGTGTTGGAGCGCGAAACCGACAAGGAAGATGATGACTTTGAGTAAAATTCGATTTGTAACCGACAGCACCTGTGATCTGCCGCCCGATGTCATCGCCCGTCACGAGATTGGCGTGGTGCCCTGTTATGTCAATTTCGGCGGCCAAAGCTACGCCGATGACGGTGTGGAGTTGATCCGTGAGCAGTACTACGACAAACTGCCGCACATGCGCCCGTTCCCGACGACCGCCGCCATGCCGCCGGCGGTTGCCCAAAAAGTCATTGACGAAGTGTTCCCACAATCAGAACATCTCTTTATCCTCACAGCGTTTTCTAACATGAGTACCATCCACCAATCGATGAAAATGGCATCAAGCCACTTGCCCCAAGATCGCGTGACTTTAATCGACAGCGGCACAGCGTCCATGGGCCTGGGGTTACAGGTGCTCATTGGCGCGGAAACGGCTGAGCAGACGGGCGACATCAACGCGGTCCTCAGCGCAATGGAGCGGGTGCGTCAGCATCAGCTTGTGTATGCATCACTCTCCACCCTAGATTATTTACGGCGCAGTGGGCGCGTGAGTTGGGCATCGGCAGCCATCGGCAATCTGCTGCAAATCAAGCCCATCATCTCGGTTTTGCACAACGAGGTGAAGTCTGTGGCGCAGCTGCGCACATTCAGGCGCTCGTTGGATGAATTGGCCCGGCTCGCGTTGGAACAGGCCCCCATTGACCGGCTGGCCCTCATGCACACCAACAACCTGGAAGGCGTCGAGGAACTGCGCGAACGTTTGAGCGATTCTCTGCCTGCTGATACAATGGTTGTGCGTGTGAACCCTACCGTCGGCACCCACATCGGGCCGGGTGCGGTGGGGCTAACCATGGTCAGCCAAACGTGGAGAACTTGAGTACATCATGCCTTCGGCATTGGAAACCCTGGTCAAAATCCTGAAGCTGGAACGCCAGCAAGGGTGCAAAAACACCGCAGTGATTGGCGGTTTGGGCGCGTTCAGCACCAATTGGTCGAAAGACGCCCATGCACAGGCGCGCAAGCCTGAACATCACCTGCTGGTGGATGAGCTGGATGAACTACTCAACCGCTACGAGGCGCTTGAGCGGGTTGACGAGCGTTACAACGACATTAACTACATGCTGGATCGGATCATGGGGCGTGTGCCGCCCCCGGCGAAGTATCAAGAGCGGCTTAACCTGCTGAAAGAAGAGGCGTCAGCCGCGCCTGCGCCCGATCCTGCGCCGGAACCACCGCCGGCGGCACAGTCAGCCGAGAGCGGTCGAGCCAGCGCTGAAGTTGATGAAGTTGATGAGGCGGCGCAGCAGTCAGCGACGCAGGCGGCACCCGAAGCGCGTGAGGCGCAAGATCCGCGCGAGCCACGCGAAAAAAAGAAGCGGTCGAAGCGCAAGAAAAGCGAGGCACGCGAGCGCAGCAAGCCCAGCCAACCACACAACTCAGCAGATACGGACTCGGATGAGGTGGGCGATACCCCCCCGCCACCCCGGCAGTCGTCCCGTCAACCGTCAAGCCGCCGGGGCGAGCGATCCGCCACTGCGTTCGAACGCGGCGGCGATTCGGAGTCGATTGCTTACGACGCGGAGTTCAGCGGACGCCCACGCGGGCCAATCAAGCCGGATATTCCCGCGCCGCCGCAGTTGGCCCGCCCGCCGCGCACACCGCGCCGTCCCATCGATCCTGAAGAGGCGGTGGATACACTGCACGGTCTGAGCGCTTCGGTCGAGAAAGTCAAGGGCGTGGGCGCGAAAATGGCGGGGCAGCTCAATAAGCTGGGCATTCGCACCATCAACGACCTGCTGTTTTATCTGCCGCGCCGCTACGACGACTACACCCAAATGAGCTACATCAGCCGGCTGGCGGCAGATACCACCGTGACCGTGCTGGGCACCGTGCGCAGCAGCGAAGTGCGCATCGCGCGCGGTGGGCGCAAAGATTTCTTCATGGTCATCGACGACGGCTCAGCGCAGATGGGGGTGTCGTTCTTCGGGCAGCACTACCTCACCCGGCAGATCCGCACCGGGCAGCAGTTGGTGCTGCGTGGCACCACCTCGATGTACGGCAACCGCATCCAGATGATCAACCCCGAATGGGAATCGCTGGATGTCGAAAATCTCAAGTCGGTGGGCATCGTTCCCGTGTACGCCCTCACCGAAGGGCTGAGCGGGCGGGTGCTGCGTCGGTTGATGAAGCGCACCATCGAGTATTGGGCCGACCGTGTGCCCGATTACATCCCCGAAGCGACGCTTGAGCGCGCCGATCTCGCCGACCTGGGCTGGACGATCAAAAATTTACACTTCCCAGAAAGCTGGGATCATCTGCTGCACGCCAAGCGCCGCTACATCTTCGATCAACTGCTGCTGCTTCAACTCACCATCATCGAGAACCGCCGCACCTGGCAGGCGATCCCGGCACCGCCGCTTGAGATCAGCACCGAGTATCTGGATCAGTTCAAGGCGGCGGTGTTCCCGTACCCGCTGACGGGTGCGCAGGCGCGCTGCATCGAGGATGTGCGCCGCGACATCGCGCAACCCATCCCGATGAATCGGCTACTGCAAGGCGATGTCGGTTCTGGGAAGACGGCGGTTGCCGTCACCGCACTAGGGATGGCCGTCGCGGCGGGCAAGCAGGCCGCCTTGATGGCCCCGACCGGGATTCTGGCGGAGCAGCACTACCGCAACATCAGCGCCGCGCTGGCAAAGATGCCGCGCTCGCTGGGCGTTGAGGCGGATGCCGCCGTCCATCATTTTGATGACGCTGATAACGCGCCGATGCCCCATCCTGCTGATGATTTCACATGGCCTGTCGGCGCAGACGGCCCGCCCGATGCGGTTGATGGGGCCGCTGATGGTCTGGTTGATCGGGTCGCCGACCTGCTCAGTTTTGGAACCGCCGCCAATGATCACGCCGCACCAACCGACGACGATTGGCCTGCCGATCCACCGCCGTCGGCTGGCCCAACAGTCGCGCTGCTCACCGGTTCGCTGACCAACGCCGAGCGCGAGGCCGTTTACGCGGGCTTGGCCGACGGCAGCATCGACGTGGTGATCGGTACGCACGCGCTGATTCAGGGTGGCGTCGAGTTCGAGGATTTGGGGCTGGCGATCATCGATGAGCAGCACCGCTTCGGTGTGGAGCAGCGCGGCGCGCTCCGCAGCAAAGGCACTAACCCGCATCTGCTGGTGATGACCGCCACCCCAATCCCGCGCACACTCGCGCTGACGATCCACGCCGATCTCGATCTGTCGATCATCGATGAACTGCCGCCGGGTCGCCAGCCCGTCAAGACGCGCGTGATCGAGCCGGTGGCGCGTGAGCGCGCGCTCAACTTCATCGAAGCGCAGCTTGAGGAGGGGCGTCAGGCGTTCGTGGTTTACCCGCTGGTGGAAGCGTCGGCCACCATCAACGCGGAGGCCGCGCTCGATGCCTACGAACGCCTGCAAAAGATCTTCTACGATTACAACGTGGGTCTGCTGCACGGGCGCATGAAGCCCGCCGAAAAAGATAAGATCATGGCCGAATTCAGCGACGGCGTTCACGATGTGCTCGTCACAACCTCCGTCGCTGAGGTGGGTGTGGATGTGCCCAACGCCAGCATCATCATGATCGAAGGGGCGAATCGGTTTGGGTTGGCGCAGTTGCATCAGTTTCGCGGGCGCGTGGGGCGCGGCAAACATGCCTCGTACTGCCTGCTCGTCTGCGATTCGCCTGTGGCCGAAGCCCGTGAGCGCTTGCTGGCGATGGAGCAGATTGCGGACGGTTTCAAGCTCGCCGAAATCGATTGGCGGATGCGCGGCCCCGGCGATCTGCTGGGCACGCGGCAGAGCGGCCAGACCAAGCTCCAGCTCGTTGACGCCATGACGCCGGATCTTGTGGAGGTGGCGCAACGCGAAGCGCGTGCGTTGTTCGCTGAAGACCCCGATCTTCAGCTTCCCGAACATCATCTGCTGAGCCAGCGCATCGAAATGCTGCGCAACGACCGCAGCGACGTAAGCTAACCCACAGCACGCCACGTCCTCGTCTTCAATTTCAATCCGGGTTTGCCTGAGCCTCGTGGGTAGGCCCGGTTCACGTTTCCACATTGACGCCGCAGGCCATCTGAATGCACGGTAGCGCGCGACGCATAAACGGCGTACAATGACTCTTTGTTAATATTCTTGGAGAGATTTAATGTCTACGATTCGTGCTTTGTATCCGGGGTCGTTCGACCCAATCCACAACGGCCACATCGATATTGCACTCCGTGCGGCCAAGATCTTCGATGAGGTGATCGTCGGGGTCTACGACCTGCCGAAAAAGAAGCTGCTGTTTGCTGTGGACGAGCGGTTGGCGATGGTGCAAACAGCTTTCAGCGACGTGACGAACGTCCGAGTTGCGAAGTTTTCGGGTTTCACAGTAGACTATGCGCGTGAGTTGGGCGCGACGGTGATCGTCCGCGGGCTGCGTGTCTTTTCTGACTTCGAGTTTGAATTCAGAATGGGCCTCGCCAATAAAAAGCTCGCGCCGGAAATCGAAACCGTCTCGATCATGACCAACGATCAGCACATTTACATCAGTTCAAGCACTATCCGCGAGATCGCCGAACTGGGTGGGGATGTGACCAGCATGGTGCCGTCGGTCACCGCCGACGCACTGGCGAAACGCTTCGCGGAACTGCGGGCCAATCACAGCAGCCCCGGCTACGTGATCAGTATCCGGGACTGAGCGACAGGGGGCGGTGTGGTGCCCTGGATGGGTGCGGACGTGTGAATGTGCGGCCCAATTTAACCAATAGATGGGGGGAGAGAGCGGCTCATGGACATCCAACACTTGGTTGACCGATTGGAAGATCTCATCGATGAGGGGCGGCATGTCCCGTTCAGCAAATACACGCTGATCGATGAAGAGCGTGCTTTGGAGATTATCGATCAGATGCGCATCTCGATCCCGGAAGAGATCGAGAAAGCGGCGCGTGTGCTGGCCCAACGTGATCGTATTCTTGCGCAGGCCAACGAAGAAGCTGCTCGTCTGGTACAGCTTGCCCGCGAACGCGGCGACCAGATGGTGGATCGTGAGTCGACCGTCCAAGCCGCGCAGAGCCGCGCCGCCAATATCATCGAAGCCGCGCATCAAGAAGCGTCGAACATCACCAACGATGCCGATGGCTATGTGTTGGAAACGCTCAGCGATTTGGAGCAGCAGTTGATCAAAATTCTGACGGTGGTGCGCAACGGCATCAATCAGGTGCATGTCGCGCCTGCGCCCGAACCCACCGAGGCCGAAAAACAGCCCAAACCACCGAGTCAAGCGCAGTTTGCACCGCCGCCGCGCGAGTCGGTGGAAGTGGCTGCGCGCCGCGCCGACAACCAGCAGCAGTAATCAGCGATCAGCCGTCTTGCCCAACCCACAGATCGCGGCCATCCGTCCATAGATGCACGGTGCGTTGGGCGCTGCGGTCAAGATCGGTACGAAACAACGGCAAATCGCTGACCTGCGCCAGGGTATCGGGGTCAGGATCGCCGAAGCGGTTGGCGGGGTCGCTTTGCAGCAGCAGCACCTGCGGCGCGGCGGCCTGCAAAAACACATCATCCAGCGACCGCTCACCGCCGTGTTGCGGCAGTTGCATCACTGCGGCTGCCGGCCACTCGCCCGCGTCGATCAGCGCACGCTGTCCGGCGCTGCTCAAGTCAGATGTCAGCAGGAACGATACCTGCCCATACGTCAGACGCAGCACCAGCGCATGATCGTCCAGCGGGTCCTCAAGTACGGGGCGAGTCTGTGGATGCAGTACCTCCACGCGCAAGCCATCATCGAAATCCAGCGTGTACCCCGCCCGCACCTCGACCATCGCGAAGCGTGACAGGCTTCCCAGCAGTTGATCATATGCCGGGCTGAGATTGTCTTGCCCGTGTGTGAGCACCACTCCCACATCATAGCGCGAGAGCAGCGTGGGCACTGCGCCGTACTGCCGCGCGTCGGGCTGCGTGAGCGCCAGCACCTCGATGGTGCGGTCGTTGAACGGCAGCCGATCCCCGATGGCAGTCAGCAGCCGCGCCGGAAACCGCCCCCCATCAACGAGCATCTGCGCGCCGCCGGGCGACTGCACCAGCACCGCATTGCTGTGCCCCATGTTCAGCAGCCACACATGCAGCCGACCATCCGGGCGGCTGGCGATCAGCGCGCCGATCAAAAGGCCCAGCACCACGCCGCCGAAACTCGCCGCGCTGATCAGCGGGCGCGAACGGAGCAGCCGCGTCAACCGCAGCCAGATTGTCGGTTGGGTCGCTTGCAGCAGCGCGCCTCCGATCAAAGTGATGAAAAACGCTGCGATCAAATTGGGGTGGATGTAAATTTCGGCACTCGCAAAAGGCAGCCGCGCGAACAGCCGCACCACCGAAGTCGTCCAGGCCAGCAGCACCAGATCGATCCAGAAGATGATCTGCGCCAGGGCAGGCACCACCAGTGATGTCAGCGCGGCCACCCCGCCAATCATGAGCAGTGCGGGCTGCACCGGCACAATCAGCAGATTGACGGGCAGCGTTAGCGGCGACCAGCGGTGAAAATACAGCGCTACGAGCGGCAGCGTCGTGATCTGGGCGGCCAGCGACACGATCAGCGGTTCGGCCAGCGCGGTGCGCACCGAGGTCACTGCCGTTGGCGGCAGCAGCCGCGCCAGGCCGCGCTCGAAGCCGCGCAGCAGCGGATCGGTAAAGAGTGTTAACCCCAGCACCGCGAAGAAGCTCAACTGAAAGCCGACATCCCATAACACAGTCGGGTCGAGCAGCGCCATGATCAGCACGACAAACGCCAGCGATGCCGGGACGAACGTCCGCCGCCGGATGGCCCCCGCGATCACCAGCAGGCTGCTCATCACCGCCGCGCGCACGACCGCCGCATTCGCGCCGACGAAGATCGTATACACCGCGATCAGGCCGATGCCTAGCGCCGCCGCTAACCGCCGCCGCCCCGGCAGCAAGCGACCCAACACCCGCGCGATCACGCCGCTGAGAATGGCCATATTGAAGCCGCTGATGGCGATGACATGCGCCGCCCCAACCGCGTTGAACGCATCGGCCACTTCCGGCGCGATCCCGCGCTCGTTGCCCAGCAGAATCCCGGTCAGCAGCCCGGCTTGCGGCTCCGGCAGCGCTTGGCCGATGGTCGCCCGCATCTGCGTCTTCAGGTCGATCAAAAAAGCGAGCGGCGCGAACCCATGCCCGCGTGACTCAAGCTGGACGGCGGCGTTGGGCATGATGCTGAACACGCCGCTGCGCGCCAGATAATCGCGGTAGGAGAAGGTGTCGATCTCCGCTGGGGTGATCAGAAACCCAGTCGCTGCCACCCGATCCCCGTAGCGGACATCAGTGCGGCGCGAAGCCTGCACCAGCACCCGCCCGTCGATGGGCGTTGTCTGCCCAATGCGGGTGATCGTCTCGACAGCTAGCCGGAACTGCACCCGATCATCGCGGTAATCCGGCTCGTCAATGATCACGCCCGTCAGCGTGAGGCCACCCCTGTTGCTAAATTCCGCGACGGCATCGGTGGTGGGGACGGCGGCAAAGCGCAACCCACCCAACCCGCACATCAGCAGCGCGAACGCCAGCCAGCGACCGCGCCGCCACAACGGAAGCAGCGCGAGCAGCGCCACGAAGATCACCGCCAGCCAGATCAGCGGCTGTGGCGCGGGGAACGACGCCGCCAGGATCAAGCCGCTCACCCAGCCAAGTGCGAGATAAACCAGACGCATCGCGCGAGTCCGTCACCGTCTCCAGCCGAGCGACAAATCATCCTTTGGGATGATTCGCTGCGTGGGCCATACAAAAGTTGTGGGAGATAACGGGGAAAGGGGCAAGGTCAGCCGCTGAGCGCCGCCCTGCCCCAGGCGCTGCAATTCGGGTTAGTTGCCCAGCCGCTTCTTGACCTCTTCGGTGAGGGCGGGCACCACCTGATACAGATCGCCAACGACGCCGAAACGCGCCATCTTGAAGATCGGCGCTTCGGGATCTTTGTTGATCGCCACAATGATCTTGCTGGTGCGCATCCCGGCCTGATGCTGAATCGCGCCGGAGATCCCTGCCGCGATGTACAGATCGGGCGCGACGGTCTTGCCCGTCTGCCCCACCTGATGTGCATACGGAATGAAGCCGGCGTCCACCGCCGCACGGCTCGCACCGACCGCCGCGCCCAGCGCATCGGCCAGCGGCTTGAGCGTGGACTCAAAGCCATCCTGCGCCTTCCAGATCTCGGCGTCTTCTGCGTCGGCGGGGGCGTCCTTCGGGTTATTCGCCATGCCGCGCCCACCCGAAATGATGATCGCCGCGTCTGCCAGGTTGACGGAACCCGCTTCTTCCTCGAATGACTCGACCTTCGAGACGATGGCGTCTTCGGCCAGGGCAGCCGCGACTTCCTCGATCTCAGCGGTTGCGCCTGCGTTGAGATCGTTGGCTTTGAACGCCCGCGACCGGATCGTGATGAACTGCGTCCCGTCCACTTCCACAGCCACATCGCTGAGGACTTTGCCTGCATAGGCAGGACGTTCAGCCGTCAGCTTGCCATCACCACTGACGGTCAGCCCCATCACATCGCTGATCATCGGGCTGTCGGTGTCGGCTGCCGAAGCCGCCATCACTTCACGTCCGCGGCTGGTGGCGGGTGCGATCACGGCTTTCGGCGCGTTATCCTGCACCAGTTTGGTCAGCAGCGCGGCATAGGGTTCCAGCCGATATTCGGCCAGCGTCGCGTCTGCGCAAATGATGGCTTTCTCCGCGCCGTACTGCGCCGCCACCTCGGCGACCGCGCGCGCGCCCTCGCCGAAGACCAGGGCTGTCAGGGGGACGCTCATCTGATCCGCCAGCGTGCGGCCCACGCCCAACGCTTCCCAGCTCGCGCCGACACCCTCGCCCTTGAAGGTCTCTACCAACACATAAACCGCGCTCACAGTACCTTCTCCTCCAGCAGCTTATCCAGCAGTTTCGCCGCCAACTCCTCCGGCGATCCGCCCTCGATCAGTTCGAAGGTCGTATCGCGTGGCGGCAGGTTCTTAAATGTGACAACGCGCGTGCGGGCGGCTGGCAACGTCACCCCCAGATCGCCCAACGCCCACACCGGGATCTCGGCTTTCGACGCCTTGCGAATCCCGATGAACGACGGATAGCGCGGCTCGTTGATGTCTTTCATCACGCTGATCACGGCGGGCAGTTTGCTGGTGACGACTTGCTTGCCCTGTTCCAGCAAACGTTCGACTTTGATCGTCTTGGCATCGGCGTCCAGTTCGATGATCTGCGACACGTAGCTGAGCATCGGCCAGCCGAGTTTGCGCGCGATCTGGAAAATGTGCTGGTCGGTGCCGACATCGACGCTCTCTTTGCCAGCGATCACTAGATCGACATCACCAATCTTGTTGACGACTCCCGCCGCAACTGTCGCGTAAGCCAGGGCGTCCGCCCCTTCCAAGGCCGCATCCCACACACGCACCGCCTCGTTCATGCCCATCGCCAGGCTGTGCTTCAACGCTTCGTTATGCATCTCTGGCCCAATGGCGATCACCGTCGCTTTGCCCTTGGTGTCTTTCGCGCGGCTGATGGCTTCCTCCAGCGCGTATTCGTCCCAGGGGTTGACGACGGTAGCCGCGTCACCCCATGTGACCGCGCCAGTCCCGTCCACTTCCACTTTCGCGGCGGTGTCGGGCGTACTGCGGGTGAATACCGCGATGTTCAAGGCTCTACCCTCCTGATTAACAAACCTACTAAGTATGGCCCGATGAACCACAACCAACCTCACCATCGGGCCGCCTATATTGTTATTCTACCGCAGACCAACCCCCTCACAAGCCGCGACTCGGGGCCTTACGGATATTCATTATCATCGTCAGCATTTGCGGTGACATTTGCCGCCGAGGGCCGCCAGAATTCCGGGTGATTCGGGTCGGTGAAGCGGGTGACGTCGGTTTCTGGCGTCCAGAATTCGCCATCCGGCATGATCGTCAGCTCGTCGAAGAATGCGCCATCGACATTGACTTCGCCTAGGTAAGCGTTGAAGAACTGCGCGCCTTCCAAGTGTGCGCCGCTGAGGTTGGCCTCTTCGAGATTGGCGTCGTGGAACTGCACCCGGTACAACCGCGCCTCCAGCAGATTCGCGCCGCGCAAATCGGAGCCGCGCATCCGTGCTGCTTGGAGATTGGCCTGGACGAGATTCGCGCCCACCAGGTTCACGCGGTTCAGGTTGGCCTTCTTGAGCTTGGCCCATTGCAAATTGACGCCTTGCAGGTCGGCTTCCCACAGCTTGGCCTCTTCCAGGTTGGCGACGCGCAGGTCGGTCTCTTGCAGCGAGCCGTCGGTGAGCCAGCCTTCGGCGCGCAAGGTTTCGGCGGCGTGCTTGGCCACCTCGTTGACGCCGCTGCCCAACTGCCGGATCAGGTGCTCGCGTTCACGGCGGACTTCGGTCTGGCGTTCGCGCCGCCGATACAGCGTATCGATGATCAGCACCGTGATCGCGATGCTGCTCAGTTCAGCGCTGATATTGGCGTAAAAATCGCCGAGGAATGTATCAAGGGTGAAGCCTTCGGGGTGTTGGTTGATGTAACCGAGGACGCCGACAATGAGTGCCAGCGTCAGCAAAACCAAACCGACGGATTGAACGCTGAGCCAATCCGCCGGAGCTTTCTGATCGGGGTGTTGTGTTTTCACGGATGTTTGCCTCCATCATTCTCTGACCGACCAACAACTCTGAGGCAAACATAGCACAAATTTCCGATTTGGCGATCCGCCGCACCGCCGATCCCCCGATTATTGGGTGGATGCTGCGGTGACCGCTTGACAACTCCCCGTCGCTGACGAGCAACTACTCGTCGTTGACGAGCACGAAATTGATCAGCAGGGCCGCGATGGCCCCCGGCACCCAACCTGCCAACGTCAGCGCGAAGACGATGAGTACCGTCCCGCAGCCGCGATCCAGCACGGCCAGCGGGGGGAAGACGATGCACAATATAGCACGGAAGCAGCCCATTTGCTCAACTCCTCGAAGATTTTGCGATTAACCCTACGTCAGTCAATACGCAGAAGCCGGGCAGATGGTTGCAGTAATCGCTGTGATTCGGCGCAAACCGCCGTGCTGCTCGGTCAATGCTCCGGCGCGGGCAGCGTGCTGATCTCTGCGCTGTACGCTGGGGAAGTTGGGTCGCCGGCGCGCCAGAACGCCGGATCATCGGGATCGGTGAAGCGCGTCCACACGGTATCCGGTGCCCACTTTGATCCGTCCGGGAGCGTCGTTTCGTGGTCGCAGCCGACGACCTTGATCTGGGCATTTTCCAGATCTGCGCCCGTGAAGTTCGTCCCATGCAGCAGGCTCAGGTCAAAGACGGCCCCGCGCAGGCTGGCGTTCGTGAAATCCGCGCCCACGAGATTGCACAGCCCGAAGACCACGCTGTCCAGCTTGGCCCCGGCGAGCTTGGCCCCGTTGAGCGAGCACAGCCCGATCACCGAGTCGTTGAGTTCCGCTGAAGTCAGGTTCAGCGAGTCGAGCATCGAGAAGCCTAACATCGACTGTGACAGCCGCGCGTTCGCCAAATCCGCCGCGTGGAGATCCAGCAGCCCGATCAGCGCGCGCGCCGTCTCGGAGCCGGATGTCAGCGCTTGCCGGAGCGTATCGGGGTTGGGGTAGTAGCGGCGGCGCAGCAGCCAACTGGCAAAGATGCCCGCGCCGACTGCGCTCATCACGGTCACGGTGCCCAATATGATCGAACCCGCCGACTCTCTACGTTCGCTCAAGACTATGTCCTCGTCGCTTTGGATGTGTTGTTTTCACCAATGGTAAGCGCAGTTATAGTCGTGCCAGCTTACAGCCGCTTAAGTGTCAATGAAATCGGAGATGAGTTTCGCCACCTGCTGCGCGGCACCCGGCGTGAAATGTACGCCATCAAACGAGAACGTGTAGCCCTCACGGGCGCGCGCGCCTTCGTAATCGTCCCAGCCGCGCTTCTCCCGCCCACCGATGGTCAAGATGTATGTGATATCGAGCGGCGGGCGTTCCTGAATCTGCGGCGGTGTGAGCGCAGCCATGAGATCGAGCACTGGCACGTTGAGCGCACGGGCACCGGCCTGAGTCCGCGCGTTGTAGTCACGGAGCGTTGTTACGATTGCCGGGTTGTACTCGGCGGGCGGCAGCGCCACCCACACGAGCACCTGCGCGAGATTGAGCCGCGTGAGCAAATCGCGCATCCCGGCCTCGAACTGCTCCGGCGTGACGATGCCCTCCGGGATCGCCTGCCCTTGCTGGTAGTAGGAGCGGGTTTTCGGCTGCGCCCACGAGATCGCGTCGTTGCCGCCGATCATCACGAAGACACCGTCCGGGTTGTGGCTGAATACATCGTCATCGAGCCGCCGCAGCAAGTTGATCACAGTGTTGCCGCCGACCCCCGCGTTGATCCACTCGTGATCGGGGCGCAGTTCACGCAGCGCCTCGAAGTAGCTGCCGCCGTAGCC
>JAADYY010000111.1 GCA_010092805.1 Chloroflexota bacterium
GCGAAGATCGGCGTGTTGTTGATGGCGCTGACACCGACGACGGCCTCAGCATCGGTTTCGCCCGGCACCACCGGTTCCACGACCTCACCACCCTCATCGATCCGCGACGACAGGTGCGACACCTCTTCCACGTAGATCAGCACGAGGCAGATAGCCAGCACCAACAGCAGCATGATCACGATTTCGCGCACGGGCAGCGACCGCACGATGCTGCCCCTGAAGGCCCAAACCGCCGTCCCAATGATCAGGGCAACGCTGATCACAGCCACCAGCACCGTCCAACTGAAGAACGTCACAAATTCGAAGCCGGGCGCGCCCCCGCTGATGAGGATGGTGAACTGCTCCGAGACATAATTGAGCCGGGCAGGCAGCGTCTGGAAGGATTGCAGCGAGATGCTGATCACGCCGTACATCACCAGCGCGATCACACCCGCGATGATGGGGGGCAGCGTGATGTAGTAAAAGAGTGTGCGCCCTGGGCGTTTGGCAAAGTGCTGATACAGCCGCACCAACCAGTAGATCGTCAGGATGCTGCCGAAGATGGCGACATACATAAACGCCGTCTCTTTCGAGCCGAGGTTCCAGAGCATGGCCGCCGCAATGATGTACAGCCAGTACGCCTTTCGTCGTACCCGGCCCGGCCCATCAAGATACATGAACGTCGCGTACATCATGATCATCGCGGACAGAATCGATGGCGTGTCATGACGGATGTAGCGGTTGTAATAGAGTAATAATGGTGAAATCAGAATCATGGTTGCGGCCAGCAGCGCGCCCCAGCGCCCCAGCCACCGCCGCAACAGCAGCGGAAACATCACCATGATCACGCCCAGCACCGCCGGGTACAAACGCCCGGTGAAGTCGTTATCGCCAAACAGGAAGTAAGCCAGCGCGTTGGCGTGGAACAGAATCGGCCCATGCATCAACGGCGTATGCTCAAAGTTGCCGTCCCGGAACAGCAGGAACGAATAGTAAGTGTGCAGGCTTTCATCGTGACTCATCACGCGGTCGCCCAACCCAACAAAGCGGGTGAGGATCGCGAACACAAAGATCACGGCATAAGCCACAACTTCCCAGTTGATCGTATACGCCCGTGCGAGCAGCCGGCTCAGCGGGGCGGTCTCGCCGCTGGGGCGCATCATCTGTTGATCGAGTGTCGTCGCCATGAATCGTCCTTTAATAATTGGGGAGGTCGTTCAGTTCGCCATTTGCCCCAGGCAACGGCGCGTAGTTCGACTCGACGCGCGGCGTCATCGTACCGCCCGGATTCGCGGTGGACGGCGCGGCAGCGGTCGCCGCCGGTTCCAACGCCACAAACCCGGTGCTGCTGGGGGTGTGCTGCGTGATTTGCGTATCACGTGGGGTCGGGGGTACGGGCACCGCCAGCACAACCTGTCGCTGGGTGAATGACCAGGGCAGCAGTAACCCAATGATCAGCAGCAGCACAACCAGGCTGTGCTGCTTTTGAAACTGCCAGGGACGCCGACGCGGGCCAGCCATGCCAGACTGCACAGCATTCCAGATGTCGCCTAACTGCGGTGCGTCGGAGCGGCCAATCAGCGTCAAGCCGTTGGCCAGTTCATGCGCGGCATCGCGCTTGCGCAGATAAACGCTGTAACACGCAGGGCATGAATCGAGGTGCTCAGCGACCCGGCGACGCGCGGCAGGCGTCAGTTCACGATTGATGTAACCGATCAAGTGTGACCGGCAGTGATTACAGGCGGCAAACTGCATGATAGAACTCTTCAACTCACTCGGATGACTTAACCAACTCAAACGAACTCAAAAGCTCAACAATTCTTCCAACAACCCTTGCCCAATAGGCTGCAACCGACCGCGCAGCGCGTCATGGGCCAAGCGCACGCGGCTTTCTGCCGTTTTTTGCGGGCAGCCCATCACCTCCGCCATCTCGCGGTAGGTCAGGCCATGACCATAACGCAGCACAATCGCTTCACGCAGGCGCGGCGACAGCGACGCCAGCGCCTTTTCCAACGCATCCTGAGCGGAACGCCGCGCCATCGCTGCCTCCGGCGTATCGGCGGTGGGGGCAGGCAGCGTGTTTTGCAGCAGCGTCGATAGATCGATGAGGATGGGGCGGTTGCGCCGGTACAGGTTGCGGCAGCGGCAGATGGCGATGGTGTAGAGCCATGTCTTGAAGGACGCTAACTCTGGTTTGTAACGGTGCAGATTCTTGAAGGCGTAGACGAACGTCTCCTGCGCGATGTCCTCGGCGTCTTCGCGGTTGAGCAGCAAGCTGTAGCAGAGCCGATACACCCCCGCCCCAAACTGATCATACAGCGCGGCGTACCCGGTCTGATCGCCTTGCAAACACCGCGCAATGATTTGCTTGATCTCATTTGCGTCCTGCGTCATGATCCTTCGCCATCACTCCCCGCCAGCATGTGATCTTCGGATGTGGTGTTCGTGCGTTCTATCCGCACGTCAATCTTATACACCTAATCCTTAAGCGATCCTCAACCGCTAGCAGGGTTTTGGGGGTCAATGCCGTCATAAATATCCTGACGCAGCCACAGCACCGCCCGATCCGTGTCATTGGGGGCGACGCGGGTCCGCCGCTGCGACCACCATGCCGAAAAATCGATCACGCGCAGCGTGCCCCATGCCCAGGTGCGCTGAACCCCGAAGTCCTGCCCCACGTAGGCCGCACCCAAATCCGGCTCGGTCGGTGTTTGCGGCAAAAGCGCGACCGGTTCCAGCCGTGCCTCCGCTGTGACCGCGATGAACTCGGCGTTCGGGAAATCGCGCACCACCCAGGCGATCACGCCATCGGTTGGGGCCTGAACCACGAGGGGCATGAGAGTCAAACCACCTGCTTCGCGCTGATCAACCTCCAGCAGCGAGTCGCGCAGCAGAAAGACATCGCGGTGTGTGGTTTCGGTATGCCAGGGTTCCACCGGGTTGTCCGCATCAACGACGGCAGCGTTCCAGCCTGCCCCCAGCGATGCAACCGCTGCGAAAATCACGAACCCCAGCCCAACACCGCGCAGCGATGTACGGTTGCCCCACAGGCTCGCAACCATGAAGTAACCGATGATGAGAAACGCCGTGTAAACCAAGACCAGCACGACGCTGCTGCCATCGTAATTGACGTTGAGCAGCAGCCCGTCGGGCGAGGCCAGGAGATTACGGGCCACTGTCTGAAATGGTGTGGTGATGCCGACCAACACCGCGACGACGAGCACAGCGATCATCCAGCGCGCCCAGGCCGGGATCTCCAGGATGGCGTCTTCCTCATCGTAGCTAAAGAGCCAAACCACCGCCCGCATCGCCAAACCGATCAGCGGTACGATCAGCCACAGCGCGTGCCCGGCTTCCGCGCCGGTAAACAGAATCGAGGCCAGCACCGCCAAGATCAACCACACAATGAAGATCTGATCAAGCAGCGACAGCGTCCCCTGCTGTGTCCGCACCACAATGACGATCAATCCCAAGATCCAGAGCAGCGGCTCGTAAAAAATGGCTATGCTCAGCGGAAACAGCGGCAGCGCCGTGATCGTCGTCTCGGCGAAGCCCCGTAGGGTGCCGCTCAGCAGTTCGCCCACATTGCTCAGCCCCGTCGGGTAGAGCATAAACCCTGTGCTGACGACAAAAACGATCAGCGCGGCGGTGGTGAATGCAATGGCCCATGGCCAACCCGCCAGCAGCGCCGGCTGATCATCGGCGGCCTCCTGATCGGTGACGGCCTCTGCCTCTGCGTCGGGGTCGGCCTGCTCACGCTGCAACCGGAACCCCAACACGATTGCGCCGATCACTATGAGCGCGAGCAACGGGCCACCCGGCTCGGTCAGGAAGATGAGCGCGGCAAACATCACCGTTGCCAGCACCGCGTCGCTTGCACGCCGGTGCTCGTAATAGCGCAGGAACGCCCACAACGCGCTAAGCGCGGCGATCACCGACCAGACGACCCCACTATCGAACCGCGCAGCGATCAAGGCGACAGGCGAGATGAGCAGCAGCAGGCTGAAAATCAACGCGCCGCTCGCGCCGATCCAGCGGCGGAACAGGCCCGGCAGAAGCACCAGCACCGCCCCACCGATGGCGGTCAGCAACCGCGCCGTCAGTTCTGACGCGCCCGCCAGGCTGAACATCACACTTTGGAGTAAGAACCGCACCGGGCTTTCCGCAGCGATCAGAGGGCCAGAAGCCTCCGGCGAGACCACCCGCCACGCGGCCAGCGCCTCACGCGCCTCATCGGGTGACAGCGGCACCGAGTCGAGATCGGCCAAGCGGAATACCAACGCCACGACGGCAATCGCCACATACGCGATGAACTCGACGGAAATCTGAAGCTCACCCCGTGTTGATGAGGCATCGGCGACAGCTTCCGTCGGCTGCTGCGGTCTGCGTGTTTCGGTCATCTCGGTCAAATTCTGCATGGTCAGGCTTCACATCCCTTGGTGCGTTTCGGCCAAGCCGGATCTGTGGTGAGCGATCCGGGTTACGGATTCAAGGTGAGCGCGCGCTCATCGACGCGGTAGTAACGGCTCTCGCCCTGTTCGCAGACCGGCTCGAAGCGCTCGCTAAATTTCAGTTCGCTGGCCGCCCCATAGCGACTGCGCTCGGTGGCACCGAAGAAAATATAATCGATGCCGTAACGCTCGATGATCTCGCGGGTGGTGCCCCAGGTGGGGTCGCTGTACAGCCGCTCAATATCGCCTTCGCGCGTGCCAACGACCTCGCCATAGCTCACGCCGCGCCACTGCGATTGATGCCCCGGCCAATTGAGCAGCACCGGCAGCCCCACCAGCACACCGCTGATCCCGGTGTTCCCGTGTGGCCAATTGTCGTAAGATGGCCCAACCGTTTCGACGATGACCACATCATCGCCCGCCAACGTCTGCGCCAAGCACAGCGCCGCCAGATAATCGTTGGGCTGCGTGTAGGTTGGGCCGCCATCGAGCGTCAGCGGGCGCGGCGCTTCGGTATTCAGCCGTCCGGTTTCGACAAACATCCGGTTATGGATCCCCAGGATTGGGTACAGCAGCCCCAGCGTCACCGCGATCACCGTCACGATGCTGAACGCGGCACGGACAGGCAGTGCCGGCAGCCTGGCACCCTCACGCAGATTAGTATCGGCCAGGATGGTATAGACCGCGTACGCGCCCGCGATGGAGAAGATCAGCCAGGTCTGGTAGTAGAATTTGAACACGGTGTTCATCCGCGTGCCGAAGTTGTCGCGCAGATAGGCGAATTCCGGCACCAGCGTGAGCACCAACCCCATTGCGACCAACAGCAGCGCGAACCCTGTCGCGGGCGGGTAGGTCACCACCTGCCGCTGCTCCTCGCCCGCACCTGCCGCTGATTCAACCGGCTCAGCTTCATCATCGGCGGCAGAGTCAAGCGCGTCTTCCGGCTTCGCGGTCAACCGAGGGAACAGCCGCCCGGCCACCAAAATCAGCCCGATGGTCAGCACCAGCGCGGTAAGCCCGTGTGTAAATCGTTTCGTCAGCAGATCAGGCAGCACCGCGCCCCAACCGCCGTTGGCATCCACGAACCCCAGCGCCGCTGCGCGGAACTGCGGCAGGAGCGAACCGATGACCGTCAGGACAAGCATCACCAGCACAAGCGCGAGCAGCAGCCCACCACCGACAAAAACCCCCAGACGCCAATTCATCCGGTCACGCGCCCGCCAAACCTCCACCCCCAGAAATGCAGCCAGGATCAGCAGCAGCGGCCCAAACATCACGAAGAACTGTGGGAAGTAGGTTGGATACAGCAAGTTCGGCAAAATACCGGACAACTGCGACCGGAAGCCAAACCAGAACGGCAGATACAGCACCACCGCCAGAATCAGCAGCGTCACGCCCAGGCGGATCAACGCCACCCAATCGACGAATCTGAGGCGTCCACCGCCATTCTGGATCATCCGGCGCAGCCCCTCGACGCCGACCAGCGCGATCAGGTAGATGGGGCCGTCCCACGTGTTGAGAAAGATCAAGCCGCCGAAACAGATCGCATAAAAAACAATCTCGGCGGCGTTGGGCGGTCGCCGCGAGAGCAGCACATTCAGGGCTAAGCCCAGCGCCAACACTGCGAACGGCAGCGCCAACACATGCGGATGCACATCGCCCAGCAGGAAACTGAATTGTGGGAACTCATCGATCACTTCGACGCGCGAACCGTCCAGATTGCGGTCGTTGAGCACGCGCGCCGACCGGAACCACCACCAAAAATCCCACGCTGCCGGGTCGCCGTTGCCAGTCACACGCGGTTGTTGGCGCAGGTTGCTGTCCCAGAATGAGAGATAAGCCGCATCGCCGCTGCCCGTCTGGTAGGGCATCTCGATCAGCGCGAGCTGGAAATTGCCCATGATCGTCACGAACAGCAGCGCCAACAGCCCGACGATCAGCGCGACCAAGCGGTTGGGGCCGCGCCTAGGTTGAGGGGGATCATCGTCGGGCGGAAGATCAGCCCGTGTGTTGATCTGCGCACGCGAACGCACCAGGTTATAGCCGACGCCAAACGCCGTCACACTGGTGAGCGCGAACAGCAGTGCAACCATCATGTTGAAGCCGACGGTGCTCGGAATGCCGCTCAGCATCGAGAGCATCCCGGCCATCACGTAGCCGAAGTAGTAGTAACTGATGGCGTAGCCCGCCAACCAGGGATCATTGGGCGGGAAATTCTCACTGCGCATCACCGAACTGATGAACGCCAGTTCCATCGGCTTTTCGGTCGCCAGCAGGCCATTCTGATGCGCCCGCACGATGGCCCACGCCACCAGCAAGCCCAGAAACAGCACCTCTGTGACGATCACCACAGGGCGATTCTCGCGCCACCACGCGCGCCAATCCAGCGCAGACTCGGCGCGGCGGCCCACCGTGAAGTACACCAGCACCCCACCGATCAACACGATAGCCCAGGCCAACGCCATGTTGCCCGTCGTATTCGTGAGGAAGCCCAGCGACGCCAGCAGCCAATAGACAAACCCGACCAGCAGCAGCCCAGCGGCGCGTGCCAACGTATACCCGCGGTCTGGCAGGCCGCTGAGCACGCGCGCACATAACGGCAGCGCCGCCGCACCCGCCAGCGTCACCAGCGCCCACCAACTCAGGACAATGCCGCCCTCACGGGCGAACCAATCCAGCAGCATTTAGCCTTGATCCCCCGCTACAGTCTCTAGCAAATCAGCATCTCGATTCACGCGGTAAATCCGCGAGTCATTCTGCTCAAACACCACGTCCAGCAGCCCCAAAGTGACCATCTGATCAAACTTCGCCAGGCTTTGCGGCGCATAATACACGTGCTCCAGGTTACCGACGATCACGTAAGTCACGTCGTAGTATTGCAGCATGTCCCACGCAAGCTCGATGTTCTGCGTGTGATAGAACGCGTTCACATTCGCCGAACGCAGTTCGACCATCCGCCCCATCCGCTCGAGGCCGCGCTGCTGCCGCTGATGCCAGTTCCAGCCGATCACCGACGGCATCCCCGTATAAATGGAGATGCGCCCGTTCCATTTGTATTCACTGGGGTCGCTTTGCCCCTCCATGATGATCGGCGTACCTTCGACATTCTCTTGCAGCCAACGGATCATCGCGTGATCATCGGCAAGCGAGAACGGCGCACGCTCCGGGTACAGCGCCAATAGTTGGCTGCTGCCTTCGTAATGGCTGGCGTAGAGCATGAAATCCATGCCATCGAGCGTCAGCGGTTGATCTTCGGCCAAACGGTAAACCGCCTTGCCACGCGCCGCCATAATGGGGAACAACGCCGCCGTGAACACCAGGATCGCCAGCGCGCCACCCCATACAACGCGCAAACCAGGCCGCCACTGCGCCCAAGCACGGAGCAGCCAGGCGAACGCGGCCCCACCCACGACACTCAGCAGCAGCCACGCCTGAATGTAGAACTTGAAGACGGTGTTCTGCCGCCCAATATCGCCGGAGAGCACGATGTACTCCACGCCCAGCGTTAGCCCGACCGCCAACCCGGACAGCAGCAGCACAAACTGCATCGTGCGCGTTTGATTGGCGCGCAGCAGCAAAACCGCCATCCACACCAGCAGCGGCAGCGCGATGAGCGTCACCTGATACTCGATGATTGTCAGCGCCAGCGCGCCAACCACCACCGCCCCCAGAATCACCAGCCCAATGATCAAGTACCAGAACGCCCCACGCAGCGAACGCACATGCACGCTGCGCAACCAGCGCAGCGTATCCCACACCAGCAGCGAATAGAGCAGGAACAGGAACAACCCGTGTATGCTGAAATAGGCCCACAGCGGCGTCTTGCCGCCTTCCCACTCCGAGACAGCGTTGAACGCCGTCGCAAACCACGTGGTGTAAGGCAGCGCGGCCACCACGCTGATCAAGAGGAAGCCGCCGACCCAACCCACCGCGCGCAGCAGCCCCTGACGGCTGATGGGGCGCGTTGCCAGTGCGCGCTGGCCCAACCACCAGGCGACGGCCAACCCGACCGCGCCCAACAGCGTGTAGGTGATCCATTCCCAGGTGTTGGTCGCCTGCGTCATGCCCACCGTGATCGCACCGAGCGCGAGCGCCAGCAGCAGCGACAGCCGCGTCTGGCGCTCACGCCCCGCCAGCAGTAGCGCATTCAGCAGCCAGGCCATTACGAAGACCTGCATCGGCATCGCGATCATGTGCGCGTGCAGATCGCCGTAGATGAACGTGAAGATCGGCATTTCGGTGATCGCGTTGCCACCGACCCCAGGCGTTTCGGCCAGGATCCGACTTGGCCCCCAAAACCAGCGATCCGCCCGCACATTGAGCGGTTCGCCGCGCAGCAGCGCGTTGAATCCCAGCGCCAGGCTCTCCCCCAGATCAGCGATATTGCCCAGTTCGTAGCCGACTTGATCCGCGATTGGCGGATCATTCGACCGAAGCGCGATCTCGGTGAGCGCCTGACCTTCTGGTGGCGCACCATTTTCTTCGGTATACCGTTCAACCAGGTAACTTTGCATCCCGGCAGGCTGCTGATAACCGCCCATTTGCGCGACACCCGTCAGGAAAACGCGCGGCGTATCCAGGTTGCCCAGCACCACCGCCAGCAGCAGCGCCGCGATCCCCGCGACCCAGGGGCTGCCCAACCGACGCATCGACCTTCGCCGTGATGTCAGCGCCGTCTGCGGGGTGTCCAGATCGTCAATCTCATCGATCAGGTAAACGTTGTCTGCTGTTTCGGAATCCGACCGCACGGTCGAGTTACGGCGTCGAAGCGCGCTCACAACGTTGAACGCCACCGAAAACGCCCCGATTCCGGTGAGTGCTGCCAATGTCGGGATGAGCAGGTTGTAGGCCACCGATGGAATGATCCCCAGCAGCAGCACCGGCGCGCCCGTGATCACGAAGCCGAAGTAGTAGTAGTTGATGAACCCACCCGCGTTCCAGGGGTCAATGGGCGGGAAGATCGTGCTGCGGAGCACCGCATTGAAATAGGCGAAATCCATCGGCTTTTCGCCGCCGAAGCTGTTGTGCCACAAGTCTGGATTGCTCAGCCGCAGCCCCAGAAACGCCAAGAATACCACCAGCGTGATCGCCTCAATGGCGAGCAAGCGCCGCCAATTCACGCGGAGATAGCGCACGAGGCGGTCACGGGTACGCCACACCACGAGCAAGCTGATCACGCCGAGCATGAGCAAGCCAACAGCGACGCCGATCTGGTTCCACGCGGGGATGCGGAGGCTGGCGAGGTACCATGTGCCCCACGCCACCAGAAAGATCCCGGTGAACTTTGCCAACCCATAACCGCGATCTGCCAGGCCAGGGAACGCCACAAACAGCAGCGGCCACACCGCCCACCCAAATAACACGACCGCCAACCACCACACCGTCACGGTGATGACCGCATGGCTGTTGACCGTACTGTTCCCATCAAAGCGCGCCGACCAGGTGCCATTGCCGAACTGAATCGCCTGCATCTCGTCGGTGAAACGCAGCCGCGTCGGCGCTTGATCGGCGAGTTCAGAACTCAGCGGCACGACCCCCGCCAGCATCGGGTCGCAGTAGAAGGTTTCGCTGCCCGGCCCCTCACAGTTGCGGTTGACGACGGCGGCGGTATCGCGGTTGAGCGGCACCTCAAAGAGAATATCTTTGACGACATCCGGGTCGTAATCATCGCGCTGTTGGAAGATGAACACCACCGGATGGTCATAGACATGGAAGGCTTCTTCCGCTTCGAACTCGTTGAGCCATTCCGGGCCGTCGTAAATCGGCAGGTACTGATCCGAAACACGCAGCGGCCCCAGCTCGAACGTCTCCTGGAACATCGCCACCAAATCGTAGCCGAGTTCGCCGTTGAACAGCGCATCATAATAGCGGTTCGTCATCGGCCAGCGTTCTGGGTTGCGCGAAAGCGTGTCATAAAAGCGGTTGCTGCTGATAGCGATGTAGTCGCTGTTGTTCAGCGTGCGGATGAGCACGTCGCGCTTGGCTGGCACATCCTCATACACAATGTTCTGCAGGTAACCGTTGACCAACGCCCACCAGGGATCGAGACCACGACAGCCGCCCGCGACTGATGCCAAACCGGGCGGTGGGCTATCGGCCAGTGTGATGCCAGACGGATAGGCACAGACTTTTGTCGGCACCGGGTCATCCCAGGCCCCTTCCCACGTGAACACCGACCCACCGCTGAGCACCGGCCCACCCTCGACCAGATCGACGATGAAGGTGTACTCAGCCCCCGCCTCGATAGGAATGGGGATGTTCAGTGGAATATCGTAACTTCGCCCCAGCGGGTGATCGTCCCGCACGAGGTTGGTGCTGAGTTCGGCCTCCGCCAGCGGCGTCGGATCGCCCGCGCGCGTGATGGTGAAGCGTAAGGTTTCCGGTTCGGGGTCATCCAGCGGATCGCCCAGGTGGGGTGCATGAATCGTGCTGAGGGTGCCGCTGGCCGCCGGGACGAAACTGTTGACGGATCTTGGGCTGAATTCATCCAGGCGCGTCACCCGCGTGGTGATGTCTTCCTCAACGCCGCCGAGGCGGTTGGGAAGCGCAATGTTGATCAAAGGGGTGGATGCGGGAGCGCCATCGATGCGCATGGCGAAATCGCCGGGCACATTCTCCCAAACCCAGTGGCTGGCTTGCACGCGAGTCAACTGGTTGCGATAGATGTTGGTGAACATCACGGCCCACAACGCAGTGAAACCAATCACCCCAGCCAGCACCACCCCCACGCCGATGCGCGGCAGCCTTCGGCCACGTGTGGCGCGCAAGAGGGTCACGAGTCCCCACGCTGCCAAAACGATCAACGCCGGGTAGATGGGCAGGAAGTAGCGCATCGTCGAGACCCAGTTGCTCCCCAGCCAACCGAAGTAGACCAGTATCCAGGCAAACAGCAGGATATTGAGCACCGCGCCGGGCCGGCCACGCACGAGCCGCCAGCCCGCCCAGCCCCAGCTCACCCAAGCGACGATTCCCAACAGGAGACCCATGCCCCACAGAATCATATTGTTGAGCGGGAACAAATACGGCGCGCGCGCCACCCACTGGAAATTCGGCGGGCTGTCCACCGCACCGCTGACGAGGCTCTGCGCCGTCTCCATGTTGTCCAGCCAGCGCGGGTTCAGCGGGAAGACATCGAAAAAGCCCGGCCCAGGGAACGCATACGGGTTGAAGATGCGAAACACCAGAATCGAGACGCTCCCGGCGATCACAAGACCGAGGAAATTCATCGCAAACAAGCGACCGCCCTCCCCGGGTGCCAACCGGCGGTCGAAAATCGGCAGGACACGCAGGAGCGCCGCCAGGACGACCACCCCCGCCAGCGGCGCTAAGTTGATGCGGCTGGCAACCGCCGCCCCGAAGAAGATCCCGAAGAATAGATAGTTGATCAAGCGGCCTTCGCGCTGCACCAATACCGCAAACAGCAAACTCAGTGCCACAAATAAGTTCGCAATTGCATCAACGGTGCCAAAGTGCGCCATCTGGATCGAGAAGACCGTCGCTGAGTAGAGGAACGCCGCCAACAGCCCAATCCATTTGTCGTGTAGGCGCTGACCGATGAGAAAGACGATCACAATGATGCTCATCTCGGCCAACGCGGACAAGAAACGCCACACCAAGTGGATACCGTCATATCTTGTCCAGTATGACGCATCATGCGTCAACCATGCGTCATCGCCAGTGAGCGGCGCGAGCACTGTGCGCGCCCACCAATTCGAGGCGGTGACCATGAACTCACCCGCGCCCTTCGCCATAAACAGTGGGAGGGTCCCGTAAACATACAGCCCGGTTGAGGCGTTGGCGTTGTGCGGGTTGAGTGTCGAGCATTGGGTGTCGAAATAAGCCCCGACGCCGTTGGTTTCCGGATAACGCGCCCGGCAATCCGCATACTGCTGATCGCGCGCAACGGCGTTCGGTTCACTGAGGTTCAGTTCACGCCCGATACTTGCAGCAACACTCGTCAGAAAGCGTTCATCTGGATGTAAATGCGTGAAATCATCCCAGTTCAGGCCGACAAACCGGAAGTAGCCCCCAATCAGAATCAGCCCCAGCATGAGGGTGCCGACCAGAACCTGGCTCCAATCGAGGGGGCGGCGTTGTGGCACCACAGCCGCTGATCGTTGTGGCAATGCGCGAACTTCTTGCATTAAGCTACCCTTATATCACAACACGTCCGCCGATGGAGGCGCGTCGTCGGTGATTTTCAGATGGTCTTGATTGCTGCTTCGCTGCGCGATGCGACGATACGTGTGATGTACACGGCTGCACGCAAAATTCCTCAAGAGTTCGCACAGCGAATTCACACGCACGCGCGCACCGCAGGGTTTATCAACTCAGGTTGATGGGTTCGAGACCGTTCAATTCCAGAAATTGCTGGAAGCCGAGCAATCCCAGCGCCGGAACACGATACAGATAGTAGCTGTTTTCCGGCTGTGAGGTTTCCATCAGAATCCCGGTGCCCATGGGGAACCACGTCTGCAAAATATTGAGCGTGAGCGCATCGTCTGGGTGATAGTAGAACAGCAAATCTGCATCCAGGTTCAGCCGGTACTCAGACTCGCGCAAGCTGGCGTCGCGCAACCGCGTCGGCACATCGTCACGCTCCGGGATGGTGTTGGGCCAGGCTATCTCGCCCGCTTCAATCGCCAACGCCCGATGATCCCACCAGTAGGGATACGCGATGATAAAGGCATTGCCGTAACCGCCGCCGCTTTCCCCAAAGTTGCGCAGCACCGCCGCCGCATCGCTGTACGGCAGCGCGTTGAGTGTGTAGTTTTCGTCGTAGTTCCCGAAGAACGTGCGCGCGTTGGTCGCGTAGCTGCCCAGCACCAGCACAACCGCCGCCACCGACGCGACGATCAAGCCACGCCGCCCACCGATCAGCGTCACCAGCGACCGCCCCATCAGCGCGAAGGGCAGCGCAGCGATCAAGTAAACGCCCGGTAGGGTGCCGCTCATCCGGGTGGCGCTTGGGTTTTCCAGCGGCACAGCAATCGCCAGCGCTGAGGGGAGCGCCATGATCAGAATCGTCAGCGGCACCACCCAGATCGCCGGATCGCCCCGCCGCAGCATCAACCCGAACCATGCGCCCACACCAACGATCAACAGGCTGCCCGCGAGCGGGTCCATCGCTGGCAGCAGCGGCACATTGTGGAACCAGGCGACATCGCCGCGCCAATTGTACATCAGCAGCGCGTCGCCATAGTTGACCAGCAGCGCCGGAACATTGTCTCGAAATGCGATCAGCCGCTCATCGAAGGTGGCTTGGCGGTAAACAAGATTGCCTGATTCATCGACAACTTGCGTCACATCATCGCCAAATAACCGCCCCGATGTCCGCCGCCAGAAATCTTCGGGGAAATCGGTGGAGTAGCGCAGCAGCGGCACAAAGATCACGAACGACACCGCCGCGGCCACCAGCAAATTCGACAGCAGGCGGCGGCCAGCGACCCACGAGCGCACTTTAAACACAACCGCCAACGCGACACCCGCCACTACGATCAGCGGCAGCATCCGTGTCGCCTGATACGTGTACTGCCCGAAGCCAAGAATCAGGCCGACCATGATAAAGTCGATCCGGCGATTCGTGCGCAGTGCGCGTGTCAGGAAGATCAACAGCAGCGTCGTCACCAACGGCGTCAGCACAATGCGCAGGCCCAGGCGGCTGAGCATTTCGTGCCAGAAGCTCACGGCAACGAGCGCCGCCAGCGCCAAGCCAACCAGATCGCCTAATCGGGGTTCACGCGGCCCCATCAGCTCACGACCCAACCAGAATAACAGCGGGATCGTCAGCAGCCCTTCAATCACCGTCAGCAGCTTGAGCAGATCGAAGTCCAGGTTGAGGCCAGGCAGCCCGGCCATAAACGCCAGCAAGTAGAACTGCACCGGATCGCGCCCGTGATTGCTGGCGAAAAACACATCATACTGCCCGTCGAACACGCGCTGGGCGTCGAGCAGCTTCTCGACATGATCGCTGGTCATCTCTGACGGCACCCCGGCCAGGTCAATGAAGCGGAACGCCGCTGCAAGCGCAAAGATCGCGATCAGCGCGGCCAATACCCAACTGAAGCGGAATTCCAGCCGATTAATCGAACGTACCGCCGCCGTGATCGGTTTGAACGGCGTCCAGCGCGCAGGTGCCAACGCCCAAACGATGAACAGCACACTCCCAAGCCAGGCGATCACCCCGCCCGCTGTGAAGGTGTTGTCGGCGTTGAGTTCCCAGGCGAAAAACATCCCAGCGATCCCGATCAACGCCAGCACGACGCGAATCCCCTGCACACGTCGCGTTTCACGCATCTCGGTAGGATCAGCGAAGGCGGCGCGCGCTGTGACGGACGGCGACACGGCAGTTTGTTCTGTTTGCGCCTGCTCGCTGTGGCGCATCGGCGGCAGCGCGGTCAAGGCTTCACCTGCTAACCAGATCAGCGCCGCCAGCGCCAGAAACGGCGCGCCTGCGATCAAGGCATCATCCAGCCGACGATCAGGCGAACTCCAGAGGATCACGCAGCCCGCCCAGGCAACGATGAACGCCGCGATGCGGATCATTAGCTGGAGACCTTCCAAAGACCGCTGCACCTGCGCTTCCGGTGAGCGGACGACCTGCGGTTGATCGGTACCGATCACAGCCGCACCAATACCCAACGCGGGAGCAACCGGCATCATCTGCACGTCTCCGGCTGTCTCACCGTCAACAGCTTCAGTTGGCGGCGGCGTCCGTGTGACCGTGATCAACGCGCTCGTCGTCTCGAGCGGCGCGCGCCACCACTGCTGAAGCGCGGCAGCCAAGGTCAAATCCTCGAAGGTCTGTGGCAACCCGTTTTCGCGCTCCGGTGCCGGCGCATCGGCAGCCGCCGCCACAGCAGTCACAGGGGCTTCAGTGTCAACAGCACCGGGCGGCAGCGGCTCACCAGAATCACGCGAGATCGCTACAGGCTGCACAACACCCTCCGGGGTTTCGTTCAGCGCGGCGTCATCGGCTGGCTTACGCCGCGCCCGCCGCCGAAATGGCAAGCGCCCAATGCGTCGCCACACCTGCCCCCCGCGCCCGGTTTCGCCCTGCATGTCGCTGCTATCCGATTGATTGTCAGGATGATTGGATGGTGAATCGCCGTGCTGCGCTGATGCGTCGCGTTCAGGCTCGAAGCTCATAATCCTGGTTTACGCCCCTTCACCGCCAAATTGACCGTCGCACGATCCGGCGGCTCATTGATCACATTGTTGCGGTCAAAGTAGTTGAATACACGCAGGCCCAAATTGATGGGGTTGAGTACACTGCCATCGTTCTGATCAAAGGTGATGCGGTTGGCAGCAGTCGCCATCGACCCAGGGAGTACCCCAGACTCCAGCAGCGGTTTCCCCAGCCCATACACCAGATTATGAATGAACGGGAAGCTGGCATGCGTGAACGCGCGCTCTTCCTCAATGCTGAAACCGCCGGCTTCCACCGCCGCCCGCAGATCATCGCGCCAATACAGCCGCACATGGTTCGCCCACAACCCGGCCAGCGGCCCGCGCCGAATTGGACGGTTGAAGAGAAATTCCAGCGTCCGGTTGATCGGATCCCACAAAAAGGGATAATCGGCATTCGGTACGGTGATCGCCACCACACCGCCCGGCTTGAGCACCCGGCAGACCTCTTTCAGCCCGGCGACATCATCGTCGAGATGTTCGAGGATCTCGGAGAGAATCACCGCGTCGAATGTGTCGTTGGGGTACGGCATATTGTAAATATCGACGTTGTGCAGCGTCAGCTTCGGGAGATTCCCGACGTTCGCCCGCGCTTTCAGCACCACATCCCAATCGAGTTCCGCGCCCACCAACCGCGCATTCGTCGCGTAACGGATCATATTCAGGTAAAAGCCGCGCCCGCACGGTATGTCCAGGATCAGCATGTCGTCAGTCGGCTGCACCCACTCGAAGATCGTCTGGACGCGCTTTTTGAAGGCCATGTCCGCCTCGTTGCGCGTCATGTAATGGATCAATTCGAGCGTGACGCCGGGCGACACTTCGGTTTGGGCAGCTTGCGCTGCGCTATGCTCAGTCGCGCTTGGCATAGGTGTAGAAGAGTCGCTCATAATTATCAACCGTCTGTTGAAATGAGAACACATCTTCGATTTCTTGCCGCGTCTTACGATAGGCATCCGTGTCAGCCAGCACATCCACCAGCGCCTGACCAATCGACTGCCAATCGCCGCGTGTCGCCAATTTCCCCATCCCCGTCGCCTGTACGGGCACACGTCCCCCCGGCGTATCGGTCATCACCACCGGCGTGCCACACAACATCGCTTCGACCTGCACCAGCGCGAAACATTCGGAGTCACTGGTGAGCGCCAGCACATCCACCGCCGCGTAGAAATCGGCGACATCCTGCGGATCGTACATCAGCCCCAGGAAGATCAACTGGTCGCGGTACTGCTGCACCAACTCTTGATGGGTTTCCCAGGTGTCCTCGTACGGGATGTCATATTCCCCGGCAAAGACAACCCGCACATCCGGATAGTGCGCGTTGATGACTTCCAGCGCGCGAATCAGCAGGTCTGGGCGCTTTTCACGCACGAAACGCCCGGCAAACCCGATCAGCGGGCCGCCGTTGTGCGCCCATTCCGCACGCAGTTCCTCGACACGCTGCGGATTCGGCGCTGGCATCTGGATCGGCGGGTAATTGACGGTCACTTTGTCGAGGAACGGCTGCAAATAGTAGGAATGGCGCGCGTAGTCGTCGCTGTAAGCGATGAGTTGTGCGGCCCGCTGCGCCATGAATCGATACATCGCAAACATGGTGCCCTGAATGAACCGGTTGAACGCGCCAGGCGGCAGCAGCAAATCGCCGTGATGGGTGGCGACAATCTTTTTACCAGCCAAGCTGGAAATCAGCGAAACCAACGCCGTTTCGAGCATGGGGGTGTGGATGCTGACGACATCATGGGACTGCATCAACTGGTACGCCGCCCAGGGATAGGCGGGCATAATCATGCCACGGCTCATGCGGATGGGTGCCCATAACCGCACGATACGCACGCCTTCATGCATTTCATGATCATCGCGGGGTAGATCATTTTTGTAACGTGCGGTCAGCACCGTGACTTCGTGCCCACGCCGCACCAGTTCCTCGGCCACCCGCTGCACATGGATCGTGAGGCCAGTACGGTGCGGAAAGTAGTACAGTAAGCAAATCAGGATTTTGAGTTTACCGGAGTCCGTGCCGTTAGTCGTCATAAACCTCAGCCTGTACGTTCTGGATATTCTGTGTTTGCATCCCGCGAACCCCCTGCACCAACTGCCGCAGCGAGATGCCCTCCTGGGTAATGCCAACCGTGCCCAATATGGCGTTGATCAAGAGATTAACACCATGCACCGCCAACGCAAAGGCCGTCGCCACCTCCAGCGACTCATAGCCGAGTGCGCTCATTGAGGCGATGATCGCAGCTTCATATGGCCCAACGTTCCCCGGCACCGCGGGAACCGCTACCGCAAACGAAGCCGCCGCCGTGAATAGCAGCGTAGCCACCCAGTCCGGCGTCTCATAAAACGACTGCATGAGTATATACCCGGAAAGCAGCGAAAATCCCCACGCCACTGTCGTCCACAACAGCGCCGAAAACAGCGCTGATGGCTGCGTCAATGGCTTGAGACCATCCAGAAAGTGGCCTGCCCACCCAACCAAATCGACACGTTGCAGCAGCGCGATCCGCGCGACAAACCAGCCGATGATTCGCAGTGTCAGATCGCGTTGGCTTGCCAGGATCACCAGCGTGAGGAAGCCGAAGATCACCAACACCACCGAAAATGAGGCCGCCGTGCGCAGCCAGTCTGGGAGCGGAGCCGCCGACAGCGACAGCGCCAGAATCACCAGCACGGCCAGCACATCCAGCAACCGCTCGACAATGATCGTGCTCGCCGACTTGAACACTGGCACTGGTGGATCGGCCCGCGTTGCCAGAAACATCCGGGCGGCCTCACCCAACCGCAAGGGCAAAATGCCGTTGGCGAGATATGTGACATTGATGATGTTGAACGCCCGCCCCAGCGGTAGTCCTCCGCTGAGCAGCACGCGCCAGCGCACCGCACGGAAAAACAACCCCGCCACTACCAGCAGTGCACTTTCCAGAATGTGGATGGGGGTGGCGTTTTGAAAAGCCGTAACCATCTCGTCGAGATTAATCTGTGACGCAATGATCAAGATGGCGACGACACTGACCACCGCGCCCAGCAGCCAAACCCGCCAGTGTTTCACGACATTTGCCATAATAACCCCGGTTGGATGATTTTCCTGGGCGATTATAGCACGCGATCCCGGTGGGGGGAGTGGGGATCGTCATGGATATGGCCTTCCAGACTTTCTTCTAA
>JAADYY010000611.1 GCA_010092805.1 Chloroflexota bacterium
GTCTCGCCGGACGGCCAGCAGATCGCGTTTCATTCTGAACGCGACGGCGACTTCGACATTTTTATTATGGATGTAGATGGGGGGGCCGCCCGCAACCTCACCGACAATGACATTGTGGATCGGCTGCCCGCTTGGTCGCCGGATGGGGCATGGCTGCTGTTTTCCAGCGATGTGCGCGGCGACAACACGCAGGATCTGTTTCGTATGCGCCCTGATGGTACCGGCCGCGAACTGCTTTACAGCGACGCCGTGCAGCGCAGCAGTCACCCGCGCATGAGCGCCGACGGGCGCTATGTCGTTTTCACCAGCGGCGCGCCGTTTGATGCGGCGACCTGGGAGATTCGGCGGTTGGATATGCAGACGGGCGAGGTGATCGCGCTGACCGACAACGACTTCAGCGACTCGTCGCCGGTGTTCGCCCCCGATGGCAGCATCGTCTACCAGACAGTGGGTGAGGGGGACTGGGCGTTGTGGCAGATGGACATCGATGGGGCGAACGCGCGTGAACTGTATGATGGCCCTGGCGCAGAGTGGGGCGTCACATTCAGCCCGGATGGGCGCTCGATCATCTTCACCTCGAACGTGACGGGGGAAGACGAACTCTACTGGCTTGATCTGGAGCTGCTCAACCCGGAGCAATTGACCAATGATGGCGGCCTGTACGGGTGGTGGGTTGGTTCACCCTGACACCGCGCGGGATCGCGGCGCGGCGACTCGTGTATAGCCCGGATGCAGGCGGGTGACCCCCTCCCCACAGCCGATCAACGGTGAGGAGGGGGCGGGGGTGGCTAAAGCACCGAGGCGCGGTTAGGTCTGCGGCGGTTCGCCCGGCGCTGTGTCGCTTGGCGGCGGCGCGTTCTGCACCGTGTCGCTTTGTGGCGCGGCGGGTGGTGCCCCGGCTTGCGACGGCGTATCGCTGGGATCGTCTGGCAGGTTGGCGATGGTGTTGCGCAACCGCCGCGAGACGAAGATCACGCCGACCAATCCAACGACCGCCAAGGCCAACAGACCGATGCCGCCGCGTCCGCCTTCGGCCAGGTCATCGAAGAGGCCCGTTCCAGGGAGGGCCGTTGGGGTCAGCGTGGGCATGACCGCGCCGGGGGTACCTTCTTCCACAACAGGAGCCGCCAGCGCCGTTTCCGTCAAGAAGGCCCCCACCAACGCGGTCGCCGTCTGGTCGCGCTCAACGGCGGGGACTTCGACGGGTGGATCGGTCGGCGTCACGCTGGGCGTGTTTGTGAAGGTCGGCGTGATCTGCGCGCTGGCCAGGGCCGTCAGGGTGAGTTCCGACGCCAGAGTTCCCAGCGCGGCGATGGTCAGATCCGCCGTCGGCGAGGGTGGTGTCGGTGTCAGCGTGGGCGGTAGTGTGTTGGTGGGTGTAGGCGTGTCGGTGAACGCCTCAACCGTCTGGGTTTGGAAGTCGAAGAGCGCCTGCTGCGTCTGCGTCTGTTGTGCAAAGACGGCGGCCTGCGTTTGCGTCAGTGCCAACTCACGCTCCGTCGTCATGTTCAAAATGGCGATTTGCGTGGCGGTCAGCGCGGTGTCCGACGGCGGCGGGTCGATAATTTGGGTGAGGACGATGGCCCCCAAGCCCAGCAGCACCACGAAGATGAGGAGCGCAGCCAGGATGACGAAGGTCCGGTTGGTGCCGCCGTTGCCATTCCCCGAATCTAGCTCTGGAAGGCTGTCATCGTCATCTGTGCCAAACTCATCAAACGAAAAATCCGGATCAAACTGATCATCGTCTTCAAAGCCAAAGTCGTCGTCAAATCTGAACTGATCGTCGTTGTTAGCCATGATCCCCCCTGATCACACAATGGCCGTCAACTGCCAGAATATTATTACGCACATACGGCGATGTTTGCCACTGGGCCTGTCACGGGTTTTCCCGTGACAGACGACAAAATCACCATGATGCAGCCCATTGTCCAATATAACGGCCTGTTTTGGCAAATCGCCCATTTGCCCCCAGCGCCGCGTGAGCGCGGTCTGGCCGGGGCTTATTGCCCGGAGACGGCGATGTTGGCCACTGGGACGGTCACGGTTTCCCCGGTGACCAACTCCACGCGCGCGCAGCGGACGCGCAGCCCATTTTCGAGGATAACCGGCAGTTTGGGCACCTCGACGACGCGCCCGCTCAGCCCGGCGCGGCTGCCGCGCATCAGGCGAACTTCGGTGCCTACGGCCAGCCGCGCTTGCAGGTTGGGCGGGCTGCTGCGCTTTTCAATCGGCACATTGATCACCACTTCGGGGCGGCGGGTTTCCAGCGGGCCGGGGCGCACGGCATCAATCGTCGCTTGCCGCCCGGCCATCTCATTCAGAAAGCTGAGGACGTTGGCGCTCAGCCGCTGTGTGCCGAACCCCTCGATGAGCAGCAGCGCCGCCGGCAGCGCGAGGGCCTCCGACAGCAGTTCCGGCTCCATGCTCGGCGCGATCACGCCGTTGATGCCCTGATCCTCGATTACACGAAGCGACACAGCGCGCAGCGGTTGCCGCGTGACGACGATGGCGCTCTGATACTGTGTGTCGATGAGGTTGGTGAAGATCTGCTCGAGGCCGGCCTCCGGTTCCATTTGGAGGGTGCCAATGGTGCGGCGGTCGTTGCCCCACACCCCTTGCAGCACCGCGCCCTGGGTTTCGATGACCGCGCCGCGCCCCGGAATCACTTCCACGACCTGCCCGCTCACCCCGGCTTCCAACTCGACATTTTCGGCGACCTCTTGCAACACGATCCGGCCTTCGCCGATGTAGCGCACACGCCCGGTGATCGGCGCGAACAAGCGGCGTCCGCGCCGTGCCGAGCGCCCGGCCAGCACAGCGCCCGCCTCGACCACTTCACCCACCTCGCAAATGATCAGCTTGGCGAGGGCATCGGGCGCTTTGACGCCGAAGAAGCGCGCCGCATCGAGCACGACATACGGCACGGTATCCGGCCCACGCGCGATCAGATCGCGCAGGCTGACGCGCGACCCCACGCCCACTTCCAGCGTGCCATCGACATCTTCGGGCAGCAGCCGCGCCCGCCGGATGAGGGTTTGACGCAGCAGATGCCGCTGCTCAGGAAAGTAGCTCTCGAAGGTCATCGACATCTCCGATCTCGTCGGCTTGCTTGTCTTTCAGCGGGGCGGGCGCGGCTGCGGGCGGCGCGTCCTGGCGGTCACGGCGGCGGCGACGGCGGCGTCCGCGCCCTTCAGATTCAGCCGCCGCGCCGGAGTCCACATCGGGCAGCGGCGGCACGCTGTCCAGGGCGGGCGCGGCGGCCTGACGCGCGCGTCTGCGCAACAGCCCGCGCCGCCGGCGCGCTGCCGCTGGTTCGGCAGGGTCATCGGCGGGTACCGCGATCACCGGGGCAGTGAGCCACACCTCCGGGATCGCGCGGACAGGATCGCCGGTCGCCTGGGCGTACCACGCCGGCATCTGCTCGGCCAATGCGCGCGGCGTGGTCGCCAGCGGCAGCGGACGCCCGCGCCCAACGATGATCAGGCCCGCTGTGCCGCCGACGACGTTCAACTTGAGGCGACTCTTGCCGTCAATGCTGAAGCCGCGCCCGGTCACGCGCACATCAAGCTGCGCTCTGACGCCCTGCGGCAGCGGATACAGCCACAATTGCCCGCTCCGGATGGTATGGGTCTCGGCTGGTTCGCCCGCCCGCGTGATCGTGACCTGGGCGATGGTGTCGCCGGATGTGCGCGAGTTGCCACTGAGGTTGATGCAGGTGCCCAGTTCTTCGAGGTTACCGGAGTCGAGCACTTGCACCACCGCTTCGGGGCTGATGCGTGCTACCGCGCCCAACGCCGGGATCAGCGCGTAGGGGTCGCTTTGCAAGCGCGTCACCCCAACGGGCTGGAGCGTATCAAGCAGCAGCAGCGCGGTCATGCCGGGCCGCCCTGTGCCCGTGATCCCGCCCCCAGCCCCGATGATCCGCTGGAACGGCAGCAGATCGTCGTCCGCGTCGTCGAGTGTCGTAGCGCGCCAGACCGGGCGGGCTGCCAGCAGCATCCCGCGCAGCGCGGCGCGCAGCAGCGCATGTTCCAGGTACAGCTCGCGCAGGGTCTCCGGGATCGTTGCCGGGCGCAGCGTCTTGTTAAGGGCATACGTCAGAATTTCGCTGTCGGTGATCTGGAAGGGCAGCCAGGCGCGGACGGCCTCATAACCGACTGCATCGATGAGGCTGCGCGCGCTGTGCCCCAGCCCGATGTCGGTGCGAATGCTCGTCGTCACATGGCCATCGACCGCCGCCGCGAGCGTGCTGTTGGCACTGCCGATGTCCACGGCCAACACCGACGGCCCCA
>JAADYY010000612.1 GCA_010092805.1 Chloroflexota bacterium
AGATGTGTATAAGAGACAGGGATCAGGCAGCAGTTCCAGCAAATTGCTGAACGGTTGTCCGCGCTGACGAGACGCGACCTGCGCCACCTGCACCAGATCGCGTAGCGCCTGCGACGGTGTTAGCTGGTTATTGTGAAATGCGTGGTGGATGCGGTCGGGCAGCACCCGGCGCGGCTGCACCGGATCAGGGCGCACAAGGTCAAGCAGGATGCGCTCGACCTTCACCGCGTCGTCGCCGAGATGCTGAGGGAGGTCGTCCCCCAGCAGGTCATCGTTGAAGTTCGCCAGCAGTTCGCTGAGCTTGTCGGTGTCTTGTTTCTTCGCCATCACGCACCCCCAACCTGCTTCACCAGCCGCCCAACCAACTGCGCGTAGGCTTTGCTGGCTGGCGCTTTCGGGTCCTGCACGAAGATGCTCTTGTGAGCCAGGGCGTGATTTCCAACGTGGAAACCGGGGTCTCCACGATCGACGCG
Organism: Chloroflexota bacterium; assembly: GCA_010092805.1. Lineage (GTDB taxonomy): Bacteria > Chloroflexota > Anaerolineae > Aggregatilineales > Phototrophicaceae > Flexifilum. Next base: position 474 of record JAADYY010000612.1, read on the forward strand.
CCCGACCTGCCGCGTTGGAGCGAGGCGGCTCTCCAATTCAGCCAGATAGGCATGAGGGTTTTGGCGAAAACGGCGCTGCAAGGTGCGCTTGTGCCGAGCCGCCGCTAAGTCAGCGCGTAGAGATTGCCACTCGTCAACTGAGGCAGCTGCCAGATCAGCGGCGGTAAAGGGACGTAGACGTGTCATGACAGCCGCCACAATGCGGACGGAGCCACGAACGACCAGGGCAGGCGAAGCGACTTTGCGTCCGGTCATGCGTCGTTCCAGATAGCGATGCTGTCCGAAGAGCTGTTCCAGGTCGTTGTTGGTACGGGGCAGACCGGGCACAGCGTAACAGTGGAATAATCCAGACCAATAGCTGCGCGTGACCTTGAGAAAGTGAGCTACAGCATCTGCCAGCGGGTCAGCGCCCCGACCAGCCCAATGAATTTCCCCCACCGTTTCATGGTGCCGGTAGCGCCGATTCCCAATGGCGGCCAGCACATCCAGTCCAAACTCGTGCTGCGGCAGTGCCCAGCCGCCCTCACATTCCGGGCGATGGGGTTTATGGTAGCGGTCACAGTCTTGATTCTGGCAGCGCCGTATCCGCAACCGCAGTTTCACCACCTCCTTCAGCATGACGCTGACGCGGGTATTCTCGTAGTTGACCCACATCGGTTTTCCGCAGTTGGGACATGCTGTGACGATGCAGTCCAACACTTCTGTACGGGTCGGCTCAGGTTTAGGCTTTCGTCGGGCCATGATTAGCCTGGCTCATATCCGGCAGCTTCAGCTTACCTCAGACCAGCCTATTTTGCCGCCATAGAAAAAAATTCGATTTTCCCAGAATTTCGCTTTTGGCGCTGGTGTTCATCCACGCCTATCTCCCGCTCAATGCACCGATACAACCACGCTCCCCAGTACAAACTGTATCCACAGCATAAGCTATTATCGCTGTGCTTTTCCGTTGAGCCTCCCGCCGGGTGGCCGGTCCAGCGCACCGAACAGCGTCGGGCGTCGTCAAGCAGATGCTGCGAGGAGCGGTTGCACATGGTGACCAGTTCAGGAGGTAGATTGTGTTTCTTCAACCATCTGAATCGGCGGGGGATTTTGTGCCTGCGCCAGATTGGGTTTGGCGATGAGCATCACAGCGGTTGCCCCAACGGCCAGCAGCAGAACGATCCACAAAACGGGGACGTAGCTGCCAAAGCGGTCGTACAGCAGCCCAGCACCGACCGGCGCGCTGGTCGCGGCGAATGTGACAAAGATCGCCACGATGCTCGAAATACGGCCATAGTGCGTTGAGCCGAACATCTCCGCCAAAATGGAAGGGCGCGCCAGGGTGCTGGCACCGTATGATGTGCCAAACACGATGATAAATAGAGCAACCGCCAGCGTAGACGAACCAAGCAGCAGAATGCCCATCGCTGCCGCTTGCAGGGCAAACACCCCGGCGGTCATCACACGGGCCGATACGCGGGTATCCAACGGCGCGAAGACAAGCCGTCCGGCGACCTGCATGATGCCTATCGTCCCACTGGCAAGCGCGGCGCTGCTGGCGTCAATGCCAGAGTCGATCAGGAATGGAATGAAATGAACCCGTATCGCTGAGGCCGAGAGATACGACAGGCTAAACGCCAGCGTGAGCAGCCAGAAGAAACGGCTGTGCAGGGCATCCGTCAGAGATACCCCGCGCGTCATGGGTGGGGAACTGTCCGACCGTTTGACGTCGCCATCCGGCAAAAATCCTAGATCGTCGGGGCGGCGGCGCAGGATCAGCGCGTGGGGGAGAATCGTCGTCACCGCCAGCGCCACACCCAGGATCAGCACCGCATCACGCCAACCGAACGCATTGAGCAGCGCATCTGACAGCGGCACAAAGATCGTGCTGGCAAGCCCAGCGGCGAACGTGATGATCGCCAGGGCGGTGCCGCGGCGGCGCACAAACCAGGTGGCAATGACGGCAAAGGCCGGTTCGTACAGGATCGCCGCTGCACAAATACCCAGACCCGCCCAGATCAGGTAGAAAGCCGTGATGTCGGTCACCTGCGACCATGTGATCACCAGCAAGCTCGCGCAGATGGAGCCGATTGTCATTAACCACCGCGACCCGTGTTTATCGATCCATGCGCCCACCGGGAACGCCATCACCCCGGCGACGAGCAGCATTAGTGAGAACCCACCGGTGAGCTGCCCGCGCGACCATCCGAGTTCGGTTTCCATGGGGGTGAGAAACACGGTAAATGCGTAGTAGATGATGCCCCACGAAATTGTCTCCGTGATCGCCAGTGTGAACGCGATGTACCAGCCATAGTAGAGCTTGCCGTTAACGGTGTCTTCGGTGTGCATAGGCCTTCTTCCTGAAGCGTCGTGAGATCGCACGGTGTTGATCTTTGGCGACGATGTGTCCCATTATGGATTTCCCGACGCTGCCCAAAACAGATATCCAACCGCGCGATCTGCCAATTAAATCGTAGAAATACGATAAAGTGAGCAAAAAAAGAGCGCAGCCTACAATATCGCATTGACCTGCTGCTTGAACCACGCGATTGCTTCATCGCACAGACAGTAGCTTGTGGCTGGCCCTTCAATCGTCCCACAGATCAACTCCGCATCACGCAGCACTTTGAGATGCTGTGACACCGTCGCTTGTGCCAGCGGCAGCACATCCACAATATCCCCAGTGAAACACTGTGGATTCTCACTCAAGTAGCGAATGATCTGCATGCGTGCAGGATGACCCAGCGCTTTCATCATCTGTGTCAAGCGCATTTCATCGTTGGACAAGCTGTAAGTTTTGCTACCCGGTTTTGTATCCATAATCGTATTTTTGCGATGAATCGACCATTTGTCAAGGATGCATGTATCACGGCGGCGTGGAGTGGCGATCTGTGCGGAGACGGCGACGATACTCCCCGTCGCTTGAACCATGCAGATCCCCGATGGTTTCTACGCGCCGTGTTGCACTGCCAGTTGACGGACTTTGCTGGTGTTGCTAGAATGGTATTATGCTCGGATAGCAACTTTGTGCTGTCTTGATGCATTGTTTGGGGCTGTGGCGGAATGGCAGACGCGAAAGTCTTAAAAACTTTTGCCCTTCGGGCGTGTGGGTTCGAGTCCCACCAGCCTCA
>JAADYY010000112.1 GCA_010092805.1 Chloroflexota bacterium
ACTCTGATGCAACCAATTCAAGTGCATAAGCGACTTGATCCGCTGTGCTGCCCATCATGAAGCAGCCGGCGGGCACCAACATCATCGTCACCGGAACACCGTTGACACCGTCGAAGCGGTGCCACACCGGCGACCAATCGGCGTTGCCGCCGCTGAACGTCCACGCCCGTTCCAGCGCGGCTGAGGTGAGGTTGGACGCGGGCAGCCAGATCGCCAGCGTGATCAGCGCGACGGGCAGCACGAGCAAGATCAGCGGGAAACCACGATAGGGACGGGCCAAGCGCATGAGGATCAGCGGCATGATTGTTCCTATTTCAACTCGAACCTTATGATCGCCATCATACCGGATGATCGCTGGCATCCGGTTGGGCGAATTCCAGGCGAAGGCGATCAGCGTGGCACCCCGCGATGGTGACAGTGGATTTGGGGCCGAGTCGGGTGAGCGTATACTAATCGATGTTGGCAGAGCGCTCCGGATGTGTGCTAGAATGATCACGTTCGTTAATGTCCGCATTCAGAGACGGACGGGATAAACAGCTCCATGCCTATCACCCCCTACAAACGCAGCACGGCTGCGGTTGTCCTCTGGATAGCCTTGCCAATGCTGGTCGCTTGTTTGTTGATCTTCGCACCTGCAACCACACCGGCACAGGCTGCGCAGCGCGGCGGCCTCACGCTGGAGGTGGAGGCCGGGTTCAGCGGCCATTTCCGCGCTGATCACTGGCTGCCGGTCACCGTCCAGATCGCCAACGACGGCCCCGACGTGAGCGGGCGGCTGGTGGTGCGCCCGGCAACCTCCGGCGCTGCCATCACCAACGTGTACAGCACGCCCGTCGTGCTGCCGGGCGGCGCGCGGCAGACCGCCCAGCTTTACATCAACGCGCGCAGCTTTGCCGCCCAACTGCGCGTCGAACTGATCGACGATCAAGATCAAGTGATTGCCGCGCGGCAGGCCAATCTCAACAGCGTGCTGCCGCAAGATCGTTTGTACGCAGTGGTCACCGATTCGCCGATTGGCTCGGTTGATCTCACGCAGACGCGCACGGGCGAATTCGCCGCGTTTCAGGCCGATTGGCGGGCGCGCGACCTGCCCGAAGTGGCCGCCGCGCTCGATGCCGTCGATGTGCTGTTATTCAGCGATAGCGACACCGCCGTCCTCAGCAGCGCCCAGCAAACCGCCCTCGCCCAATGGGTCAGCCGGGGCGGCCACCTGATCGTTACGGGCGGGGCCAATTGGCAGGCGACCGCCGCCGGGGTGGGTGATCTGCTGCCGTTCACGCCGGAAGCCGGCGCAACCGTTGACGGGCTGGGGCCGCTGGCCGACTGGCTGCGCTTCGCAGAAGGCGATCTCGGCGACCGCACCGTGATCGCTACCGGGGCGCTCAAGCCGACGGCGACGGCGCTGGTCAGCCTGCCGACCGCCACCGCCGATCAGCCGCTGCTGGCGCGCTGGGCGGTGGGCGGCGGCACGGTCGATTACCTGAGCGCCGAACCGAACGCCGAACCGCTGCGCTCGTGGGACGGCCTGGACGATCTCTGGTTCGCGCTGATCACATCGCCCGGCCCGGCACCGAGTTGGTCACATGGCATCGTCGATAACGCCGCCGCCCGCAGTGCCGTCGAGATTCTGCCCGGCTTTGACCCGCTGCCGGACGTGCTGCCGCTGTGCGGGTTCCTGGCCGCTTACATCGCGCTGATTGGGCCGCTGAATTATATGGTGCTCAACCGCATCAACCGCCGTGAGTGGGCGTGGGTTTCGATTCCGATCTTCATCGTGATCTTCAGCGCGCTGGCGTGGCTGCTGGGCACGAATCTGCGCGGCAACGAGGCCACGCTCACGCGGTTGTCGCTGGTGCAAAGCTGGCCGAACCTGGAAGCGGCCCGCGTCGATAGCGTCGTCGGGCTGCTGTCGCCCAGCCGCATCGCCTATGATCTGGGTGCGGGGCCAACCGAATCCCTGCGCCCCATCCCGGAGAGCGCGGCGCTGACCAACCCGCTGGGCACCGACGCGCCGGCCAACGTCGAGATCGTGCAGACGGAGCAGTTCACCGCCACCGATTTCATCGTGGATGCCAGCTTCATCGCCGGGTTTGAGCACACCGGCACCGTCGAAGCGCCCGCCATCAGCGGCACCGCGCGCTTTGGCACCAACGCCGCTGGCCAGCCGCTTGTGCGCGGTTCGGTGCGCAACGACAGCGCGCTGACACTCGACGCCCCACGCATCATCACCCGGCGCGGCTCCATCTCGCTGAATCGCCCCACGTTGGCCCCCGGCGAACTGGCGACCTTTGATCTGGTGCTGCCGCTGGACGGTGAAGGCGTCGTCCCGGCGTCCGCTTTCTACTACCCGACGGATTCGACGATCAATTTGGTGGCAAGCCAGCGCTGGTTCGGCACGGCGCGCACCACCACCGACATTCTGGGGGCCACGTCTCAGCAATGTGACCGCTTCCGCTTCGCGCTCAACGAGCGCAGCGCGGCGGAACAGGCCACCTGCCGCCGTGAACTGTTCGTCTCGGCTGTCGTGGATGATGTCTACAACGCCAACGGGAGCGGCGACCAAGTCTACTTGATCGGGTGGCACGACAGCGCCCCGCTCGCTCTCGATGTGGCGGGGGCCAATTGGCGCGCCGACGACGAGACGCTCTACGTCATTGCGCTGAGCGTGGAGCCGCCCAGCAGCAGCGCGGGAACGCTCATCATCCCGCCAGACCGCTTCACCTGGACGCTGCGGGAACAGCAGGGCTTCGGCATCAAAGCGCCGGTCGGGCTGTCGATGAACCAGGGCGAAGAAGCCATCTTCCAGTTCACACCGCTGCCAGACGCGGTACTCGAGACCGTCACCACCCTGACTGTGCAGCTCCGCAATTTCGGCGCGGGCCGCCGCACCAACACCCTCGATGTGTGGCAGTGGGTCGAAGCGGAATGGGAGACAGTCACGTTGTCGCCGGATACGTGGTCAACCAACGACCCGGCGCGCTTCCTGGGGCCGCTGAACGCCGTCCGGGTGCGCATCGTCTCGGAAGATTTCGGCGGGTTCCGCTCAGATAGCAACCTGCTGGTCTCGCAGGCCGGGCGCTAGATCCGCATAATCATCGTCAGTCCAATCTACAGAGCGAACCGGAGCAGCAAACGCATGGCCGAAGAACTGATTATCGAAACACATGAACTGGTAAAGAGCTTTGGCAAATTTACAGCGGTCAAGGGGTTGTCGCTGGCCGTCCCGGTGGGGTCAATTTACGGGTTTGTGGGGCCAAATGGCGCGGGCAAAACGACCACCATGCGCATGTTGACGACCCTCACCCGCCCCAGCAACGGCACCGCCTGGGTCGCCGGGCATTCGGTGACGAGCGAGCCGCGCGCCGTCCGCCGCTCCATTGGCTACATGCCAGATGAGTTCGGTGTTTATGACGATATGCGCGTGTGGGAATACCTCGACTTCTTCGCCGCCTGCTACGACATCCCCGAAAACGAACGCAAGCGCCTGATCAATGACCTGCTCGAACTCGTCGATCTCACGCACCGCCGCGACGATATGGTCGATAAGCTCAGCCGGGGTCTCAAACAGCGGCTTTCGCTGGCGCGGACGCTGGCCCATGACCCGCAGGTGCTCATCCTTGACGAACCCGCGTCCGGCCTCGACCCACGCGCCCGCGTCGAGATCCGCGAACTGCTCGTCGAGCTGGCGAGCATGGGCAAGACGATCTTCTTCTCGACCCATATCCTGGCCGATGTGAGCGAGATCTGCACCCACATCGGCATCGTCGAAGCTGGGGAGATCATCGCGCAGGGCAGCATGGAAGAGATGCGCGCGCAGTTGCAGCCGCACCGCGAGATCACCGTGACGGTGCGCGATGAGGAGACCGCCCAGAAAGTCATGGCGCTGATGCAGAACCGCGACCTGGTGATCGGCGTGACTGAACTCAAGCCGCAGGGTGGGCGCGCGCGCGTGCGCATCGACTTCACGGGCGACGATGACGGCGTGGCCGACCTCAGCCAGGCGCTGAACAACGAAGGCATCGCCATTCTGGGCTTTGCCGAAGAGATCAAGGATCTCGAAACGATGTTCATGTCGGTGACCAAAGGCATCGTCAGTTAATGATGAGCACATTAACCGCACCCGCACCCAACGAGGCCTCCGGGCCAATCACGGCGATTGAGCCGCTCAGCCCGCGTGAGGCGCGCCTGGAACGGGCCGCGCGCGTGCTGCGTTGGGCGGCCATCTCGAATGTGCTGCTGGCGCTGCTGACTGGGGTCGGCGTGCTGCTGGCCGCCGCGCAAGTGGACCCCGGTGTCTTCCCCACGCTGCACGATGTGTTCCTGAGCCGCTATGTTGGGGCCAGCGATCTGGCGTTGGCGCTGGTGATCCTGCTGCTGTTTTTGAACATGAGCGCGCTGCTGGTCGTGATGGTGGGCGTGTTGGCCCGCGAGATCTGGGCGATCCCGGCGCTGTGGCTTCTGGTGCTGCTCAACGTGAGCGGTGTGGTGGCGCTCGGCTTCGCATTCGGCGCGGTGACGGCGATTGCCGCCGTCTGGGCTGGTGTGATCACCGGGCGCGACCTGCAAGCCTTCCGCTTCAATCCGGTGATGCTCAAGGAACTGCGCGGGCGGATGCGCGGCGTGCGCGCCTTCGCGGTGATGAGCGTCTACCTCACGCTGATGAGCACCTTTGCCATGCTCCTCTACCTGATCTACAACTCGATTGGGCGCGGCACCGGGTCGGCGGCGGCGGGCGAATTGGGCCGGGTGCTGTTTGTCGGCGTGGTGGGCATCGAACTGCTGCTGATCGTGTTCATCGCGCCCGCGTTCACCGCCGGGGCCATCACGGGCGAGCGTGAACGCCAAACCTATGATCTGCTGCGCACGACGCTGCTCACCAGCCCGTCGTTCGTGACGGGCAAGCTGGAATCGGCGCTGGGCTACATTCTGCTGCTGCTGCTGGCCGGGATTCCGCTGCAAAGCATCGCGTTTCTGTTCGGCGGCGTTAGCGAAGTGGAGGTGCTGCTCTCGTTTGTGATCTTGATGATCACGGCGATCACGCTGGGCACCATCGGCATTTACTTTTCGGCGGTGATGGCGAAGACCTTGCGCGCGAGCGTCCGCTCGTACAGCGTGATTTTGGGCGTGATGTTCATCGTGCCCGTCGTGCTGTCGGTCATTATCAGCCTGGTGCGGGATATTCTGTTTGTGCAGCTCAATGTGCTGCTGTCGCCCGCGCTGGAAGCGCTGCTCGACTACACCGAGGCGCTGCTGACGGCGCTCAACCCGGTGACGACCGCGCTGCGCACGCAGGAACTGCTCGTCAACCAGCAGATCGTCGGCTTCTGGCGCGCGACGCTCAGCAGTGACGGCAGCACCATCCCAATGGTCTCGCCCTGGATCACGTTCGCAATCATCTATCTCACCGTGTCGGCGCTGCTGATCGTCCTGGCGATCCGCCGCACCCGCGCCGTTGAGGTGTGAGGCTGCCTGCGTCCCTCGGCAAGTGTAAGGTAAGTTCAAGCGGAGTACAGATGTGACGACGCAAACGATCTTCCAAGATAATTATCTGGCGCTCACCGGAATGGTGAAGCGCTGGGAGCGGCGGCGGCGCTGGCAGCAGACGCTGTTGTGGCTGCCCCGGCTGTTCGTGCCCGGCCTCGTGCTGGGGATCGTGCTGGCGGTGATTTCGCGGTTGCAGCCCCTGCTGCTGCCGGATCAACTGCTGGTCATCACCGGGGCGGCGGTCATCGCCGGGCTGATCATCGGCCTGATCGTGATCTGGCTGTCGGGGCGGTCGCTGGCGCTGGCGGCGCAGCGCTTCGATGTGATGTTCGGCCTCAATGAGCGCGTCTCGACGGCGCTCGAACTGATCGAGGGGCGCATTCG
>JAADYY010000613.1 GCA_010092805.1 Chloroflexota bacterium
ACAGCAGCAACAGCAGCAGTTGATTTCGACAACATAGACCCCACAGGATTGGCATGTTCCGACGCTTTGAGTTCACGTGGCGCTATGCGGCGCGTAATTTGCGGCGCAGCGGGCGCTGGACGACGTTTGCCATCTTCTCGATTGCGGCGGGTGTGGCAACGGTCGTCGCGCTGCGCAGTTTGGGCCTGGCGATTGGCGACTCGCTGGTGGATAACGTGCGCAATTCGCTGCACGGCGATATCGCCATCAGCCGTCGCGGTGGGCCAGATCTGTTCACCTTCAACCCCAGCGCCAACAGCTTCGACGCCGACGCCACCTTCACCGACCGCCAGATCGAACTGATGGAGTCGTGGACGGCGGCCCAGGGCGGCCAGATGACCGCGTGGCTGAGCACAATAAACATTAGTGTTACGGCGCAAGACATCGGGGCAGCCGGGCGCCCGCAGTTCGTGCAGTCGCTGTTCATCGACCCGGCCACCTTCCCGCCCACCCAGCCGATTCTGGCGCAGGACCCGGCGGGGGTGCCGCTCGGTGAATTGTTCACCGGCAGCAACGATGTGGTGATCAGCCGCAACCTCGCCGACGAACAGGGGATCGCCGTCGGTGATCAGGTGCAGGTGAGCGGCACCGACGAACGCTTCAATGTGCGCGGCATCGTCGCCACCGAAAACGAATCCGGCTTTGGCAATCTGTTCGCGTCGTTCTTCGGGTTCGTCTACTTCGACCGCGCCCATGCCGCCGCCTTCCAACTCCCCGACCGCGCCAATCAGGTGGCGATCACGCTGCCGGAAGGTACCGACATCATCGCGGCGGAACGGTCGCTGCGGGCGGGTGAGCTGCGCCGCGCCGGGCTGTACGACACGGTGCCGGAAGTCGCCGAAGATTTGGCGTTTGTCTCGGATCTGCTGGGCCGCTTCATCGTGATCATGGGCCTGGGCGCGCTGCTGATCGGCGGGGTGGGCATCATCAACACGATGCTGGTGCTCGTCAGCCGCCGCAGCACCGAGATCGCCGCGCTGAAAACGTTCGGGCTGAAGGGGCGGCAAGTGTCGTCGCTGTTCCTCACAGAGGCGTTTCTGCTGGGGCTGGCGGGGAGCATCGTGGGGGCAGGGTTTGGCCTGCTGCTGAGCGTGGTCGCCAACCAGTACGGCGAGGTGCTGTTGCAGCAGCCGCTGCGCTGGCGCTTTTACCCGGAAGCCGTCGCTTACGGCCTGGGCCTGGGCCTGACGGTCACGCTCGTGTTCGGGATTCTGCCCGTGCTCACCGCCAACCGCATCCGCCCGGCTACCATTCTGCGCCCCAACGAGACGCACATCCCCGGCGTGAGTGTGTTTCACGGGTTTGTGGGGCTGGTGCTCGTCGTGATCGCCATCGGCCTGATCGCCGGGCAGATTCTGGGCAACCTCGTGATTGGGGTGATTGCGGTGGCGCTCACGCTGATCATCCTGGGGGGCCTGGTCGGGGTGATGTGGGTGGTGGTGTGGCTGGTGAGCAAGCTGCCCGCCTTCGGCAGCGTCGATCTGCGCCTGGCGCTGCGCAACCTGACATCACGGCGCACGCGCACCGCCGCCACGCTGCTGGCGCTGGCCGCCGGGATGTTCGCACTCAGCAGCATCACATTTGTGGGCGCGGGCACCCGCGAGATCTTGCAGTTCCAACTCACGCAGGCGCTGGGCGGGAATGTGTTGGTCTTCCCGCTGGTGAGCTTCGTCAACGAGGAGATTGGCGAGAACCTGCTGGAGATTCAGCTCGGCAACATCGACGGCATCCGCTACACCACCCGCATCGAAACGCTGGGCGCGGATCTGCTGGCGGTGAACGGTGCAGCACCGCGCCTGACCGAACAGGCCGAATCGCTGATCGGCGAAACCGATGTAGCGGGCCTGCCGCTGCCCGCCACCATCCGCGAGAGCGACAACCCGAACCTCGTCAGCGGGCCGCTGCTGGCCGGGCGCGACCTCACCGCAGCGGATCGCGGGCAGCCCGTCGCCGTGATCGCCAGCGGGCTGATCTCGGGCGCGGTTGAGGGGTTAGGCTTGGGCAGCACGATTCGCATTGAGGAAGCCGGGCGCAGCTACGACCTGGAGATCGTCGGTGTGGTCGATAGTTTCGGCGGCTTTGTCGGGACTTTGGCCGGCGGCCTGTACATCCCGCCCGGCGTGATCAACCCAGACACGCTCAATCGCGGTGTGACGATCATCGATGTCGCGCCGGAAAACCTCAATCAAGTGCTGCTGGATCTCACGGCGACGCCGCTGATCTTCGCGCTCGACATCACGTTTATCGATGGGCTGCTCACGCGGCTGCTCACGCAGTTCAGCGCGATTCCGACGCTGGTGGGGCTGCTCTCGCTGATGGCTGCGGCGGTGATCATGGCGAACACGGTGGCGCTGGCGACGCTCGAACGCCGCCGCCAAATCGGCATCCTCAAAGCGGTTGGGCTGAAGGGGCGGCGCGTCCTGCGCGTGATGCTGCTGGAAAACACGCTGATCGGGCTGTTGGGCGGGCTGATTGGCCTGGGCCTGAGCGGGTTCGGCGTCACACTGATGACGAATTTCGGGTTGCCGGACGCTGTGGTGATCCCGCGTGATGCGCTGCCGGTCGCGCTGCTGCTGATCGTGGCGGCGGTCGTCATCGCCTGGGTGGCGACGTTCCTCAGCGCCCGCGTCGCCGTCGGTGAGCGGGTCGCCAACGTCCTGCGCTACGAGTAGCTGCACGGCTTGCTCCC
>JAADYY010000614.1 GCA_010092805.1 Chloroflexota bacterium
GAAGTCGAGCAGATCGAGCGCTCTTTGCACATCCGCGCGCGAATGCTTGACATCGCCGGGGCGCGGCGGCGCAAAGGTCGGCGCGATCTCGGTGCCCAGCAAGTGATTCAGCTTATTGACCAGATCCAGCAGCGAGATCTTGCCGCCGGTCGCCAGGTTCATCATGTGCCCGGCAGCATCGGGTGAGGTAGCCGCCAGCAGGTTGCCGTGCACGACATTATCGATGTACGTGAAATCGCGCGATTGGGTGCCGTCGCCGTAGATCGTCGGCGGCTGCCCGGCCAGTAGCGCCGCGATGAACTTCGGGATCACGGCGGCGTACTGCGAGGTCTCATCCTGGCGCGGGCCAAACACATTGAAGTAGCGTAGCCCAACGGTCTCTAAGCCGTAAACCTGCGTAAACACCTGACAGTAATACTCCCCGGCCAGCTTCGCCACCGCGTAGGGCGACATCGGCTGCGGCGGCAGCGTCTCCACCTTGAATTCGCCCTCGATGTCGCCATAGGCCGACGACGACGCGGCATACACCACCCGCTTCACACCCGCATCACGCGCTGCCATCAACACATGGAGCGTGCCCGTTGTGTTGACCTCATGCGACGACAGCGGATCGTCGATGCTGCGCGGCACCGACGGCAGCGCCGCCTGATGAATCACATAATCCGCGCCCGCAAACGCCTGATCAAGCGCCGCCCGGTCGGTGATGCTCGCCTCGAAGAAGCTCACGCGCTCACGAATGGGCGTCATGTTCGCCAGCTTGCCGGTGCTCAGGTCATCGACGATGCGCACGGTGTGGCCGTCGGCCAGCAGCCGCTCGGCGATGTGTGAGCCGATAAACCCAGCGCCCCCGGTCACGACGTAGCAGTCAGGCATGATGATCAACGATCCTTCTGGTTGTGCTGTGCGCTGCTGCACATCATCAGCGGTTGAGCTGGTAGCGCCGTCGGATGATCATCATGGTTGGGAACAGGGCGACCAGACCAGCCAACCCCACCACCCCAATGATCAACGCCAGATCGGGCGCGATCAAACTGACCAGCGTCCCCAGCACGCCGTAGAGGATGCACAGCCCGTACAGCACAAAGATCGCGCGGCGCTGCGAGAGGCCCATGCTCAGCAAGCGATGCGAGGTGTGATCTTTGCCGCCTTCCATGGGGTGACGGCCTTCCAGCAGCCGCGTGATCACCACCAGATGAATGTCGAAGATCGGCAGGGCCAGCACCAACAGCGGCACCATCCACGTGACGCCCAGCGGCTGCGCGCCAAACTCCAGCTTGATTCCCAGGACGGCCAGCACAAAACCGAGTACCAGCGCGCCCATGTCGCCCATGAAGGTGCTGGCCGGGTTGAAGTTGTAGATCAAAAAGCCGACCGCGCTGCCCATCAGCGCCGCCGCCAGCAGGCTCACCAGCGCCAAGCCCTGCGTGAACGCGATCAGCGTGAAAAAGCCCGCCGCAATCGCCGTCAGCCCAGCGGCCAGGCCGTCCATGTTATCGAGAAAATTGATCGCGTTGGTGATCGCCACCACCCACAGGATCGTCAGCGGGATGTCGATCAGCGGCGTGTTGAACAGATGGATCTGAATCCCGACCATGATCAGCAGCAGCGCCGCGATCACCTGCGCGGTCATGCGCACACCGATGCCCAGGTTGTAGCGGTCGTCGATCAAGCCAGTGAGCGCCAGCAGCAGCCCGCCGCTGAGCACCGCGCCCAGCTCAGTCACCTGGCCGGGCGAGCTGAACAACAGCAGCGCCAGCGCGAACGCCACGTAAATCGCCAGGCCGCCCATCAACGGTTTGTTGTCCAGGTGAATTTTGCGTTGGTTGGGTTTATCGACCACGCCCAGACGCAGCGCGATCGTGCGGGAAAGGGGTGTCAGCCCCAGCGAGGCGGTGAACCCCACCACCAGCGCCGGCACAAATTGGAGTGCGTCCATCGTGAGACTCGTCTACTTTCGCTGGCATCCGTTAAACCGCGCGTCAGTATAACGCAAAATGGCCCATATGCGAACCGCAGGGGATGTCTGCGGCGCGCAAACTTTGGTGTATCAGCCGCACATATGTTACATTTACGCTTGTAACACTTGATGAAGGCTTGACCAATCCGCTTCCGCTGCTGAGATAATCGCTGATGTCTGATGTTCCCCCGGTTTTGATTCTGCTGGCGCTGGATGAACGGCCCTGGCCGCTGCGTGGCCGGGCGGGGCTGCGCTTTGGCTCTACCCCCCTGCTCATCGATCAACTGCGGCACTTTTATCAGCTTGGGTTGCAGCGGGTGGTGATCATCACCGACGCCGACTGTGTGGGCGATCTGGCGGCGCTGGCGGCTCCGGTCGATTTCATGGCTGTCAGCGTGATCGCGGCGACCGACGGCCTCAGTATGCATCTACCTGCGCAGACGCGCTTCTACATCGCTACGCTGGCCGATGTCGTCGATCCTGAGTTGGGGCAGCTGTTGATCAGCGCCGGGAACAACGAACCGGATACGCTGCACGCCGCGATCCACGCGCAGGAAGCGATGACCGACCGCCCGCTGATCCAGTTGGTGACGCCGCAGTACGGCGCGGTGCTCGATTGGCTGGATATTCTGCACATCGGCGCTTACGGCTATGAGCGCGCGCTCACACACTTGCTGGCGACCCAGACGGTCACGCTGCTGACGTATCGCGGCCCCTGGGTGAGCCTGGCGCAGCCCTGGCACGTGCTGGATGTGATGGCGCATTACCTCGCGCGCATCGACGGCCAGACCATCGCCACCAGTGCGTATGTCGCGCCGACAGCCACCCTCACCGGCCCGGTGATCGTCGAGGCGGACGCGAAGATCTATCCCGGCGCATCTGTCATCGGCCCGGCGTACATCGGTGCGGGCACCATCGTCGGCAACAACGCGCTCGTCCGGCAGGCAATGGTGCTCGACGGCTGCACTGTCGGCTTCACGACCGAAGTGGCGCGCAGCTATATCGCCGATGGTTGCGATCTCCATGCGTGCCGCGTGCTCGACTCTGTGTTTGCGTCGACTGTCAATTTTTCGGCGGGCTGCACCACCGCCAACCTGCGCATGGATCGCGGTGTGGTGCCGACGACCATTCACGGCGAGCGCGTCAACAGCGGGCGGGCGAAGCTCGGCGCGGTGATTGGCGAAGGGGCATTTCTGGCTGTCGATGTGCTGACAATGCCGGGCGTCAAGATCGGTGCCGGGGCGCAAATCGGGCCGGGTGTGCACGTTTACACCGACATCAGCGACGGCCAACGGATGTACATCAAACAAGAATACGTAATAATCGACCCGCCACCACGTCAGATCTAATTGGCCTGATCAATACCTATCCAGAAGCCACCCAGCCCGACTCCGATAACCAAGATCAGC
>JAADYY010000615.1 GCA_010092805.1 Chloroflexota bacterium
AGTTCCGGCAGAATCACTTTGATCGCGACTTCGCGGTTGATCGTTGGCTGCCATGCGCGGTAGACGGCCCCAAACCCACCTGCACCAATCCGCTGGCGGAGTTCATACCCTTTGAGCGCCTGGCCGCTGAGGTCGTGTATGAGTTCCAAGTTGAGTCGTCCCTTCCCAAAAAGGGGTGTCTTCCTATTCTACACGCAGAATGCGGATCCGACGTGGAACATTTGCCGATTTTTGGCGATTTACTGCCGGAAATATCAACTTTCCGACGATAACCGCAGCACGGCGGCGGTCTCATTTTCGAGCACGATCTCGGCGCGGAGCGTGCTGGCCGGCTCCAACCGGCTCAACGCTGCGCGCCCGATCAGCAGGTAGAGCGGGTCGTAGGCATAGGCGAGATCGTGCGCCGCCTGAAACACGCAGTCGAGATCACGGCAGCCGCCGATGCGCCCGTTGAGCGCGTTGATGCGGGCCTGTTCGTCTGGCCGCCACTCCGCCCCGAAGCGGACGTTGAGCGTCGTGCGCCGCGCGAGTTGCGGGAACCACTCGATCACGGGTTCGATGTCAACGACGATGAAGCGTGCAGCGGCGGGGATCGTGTCCGAGGCGGCGATCTGCTGCATCAACGCCACATGCGCCGGGCGGATCTGCGCGCGCGCGCGCATCCCGTCGAGGGTCAGGGCGGCGCTGCCCACGATGTTGGCCGCCAACAGCAGCGCGACTCCGGCACTGAGCAGGCGGCGTGCCCGTCGATGTAGATGATCGCGCGCCCAGCCGTTGATCAATGGGATGAGGCCGCGCGTGAGCGCCAGCGCCGCCAGCACCGCCGCCGGTACCGTGACCATCCAACTGCCCTCGCGCGGGATGGCGCTGAAGATCACATAGGTGAGCGCGAACAGCCAGCGGCGCGTGAACAGCGCATAGATCAAGCCGAGGTAGATCAAGCCGTTCCAGACGACGCCGCTCCAGAAGGTGGTCGTGGGGAGCGCCGCCGGGTTGCTCACACCGACCAGCGGGGCCAGCGGGCGCAGCAGGCTTGTGCTCAGCCCGCCCTGCTCGTTGATCAGCGTGGCGGTGAACACGCCCGGCCCATGCGTCGTGATCACCGCCAGCCAGTAGGGTGCCGCGACGATCAGCGCGACCGCCCCGATCACCAGCCAGCGGCGCAGCACCCAGCCGCGATCCTGCGCGCGGATCACATCTGCCGCGCCGACGACGATCATCAGCGGGATGAGGCCGTAGGCGAGGCCGGGCGAGATCAGCGCGCCGACGCCCCACAGCCCCGCCAGGATCAACGCTGTGCGCCACGAGTCGGAGCGATAGGCGCGCGCCGCCGCGATCAGCACCCAGATCAGCGCCAGCAGGCCGAACGCCTCGACCAACCCGTCGCTGGTGATCGGTTCGGCGAAGGCGCTGGGCAGCAGCGCGAACCCGGCCAGCGCCACGATCTGCGTCGGGCGGCTTAGTTCGAGCTGCCGCGTCAGGATCACGAACGACGGCAGCGTCAGGATCGCGATCAGCGGCGGCAGGAACACCACCACCGTGAATGGATCGACGCCGAGCGCGTGAATCAAAACGGCTATGGCGTAGAACACCAGCGGCGGGTACGCGAACGGCAAGCCGCCATCGGTGTAAAACGGGATCGTGGCGGGCAGGCGGTAGGCGTTGGCCGCGATCTGCTGGGCGAATTCGACGTACAGCCCGCCCAGCGTGAACGGGACGCTCGCATCGATCAGCGTGAGGTGGATCAAGCGGGCCGCCGCGCCGACGATGATCAGCAGGATCACAATCAGCGGATACCAGCGATCCAGCCGGGCGGTCAGGCGTGACTCGTTGGCGGATGTTTCGCTCATTGGGTTACTCGTTGACCTCTGCTCCTCGGCCCAAGCGTTCACGGATCAAGCGCCACAGCCAGCGCAGCTCCTCGATGCGCAGCAGCGCGGCCAACAGCAGAAACACACCCACGCTCAGGCCGCTGCTGACGGTGACCAGCGTGATCTCGCGCAGCAGCGTCGTCGGCGCGATGATCGTCGTGAGAATCGGCGTGGCGAGCGCGGCCAGCCCGGCCATGATCAAAGCGGCGAGCGCCGTTTTGCCGAACGTCAGCGCCAGCCGCTGCCCACCAAACCCACCGATCCGGCGCGCCAGCAGCACCGCCGCGATCAGCGCGTGGACGAGGTGCTTCACGCTGTCGGCGATCATCAGGCTGAACAGGCCATACGTCGGCAGCAGCGTCACCGCCACCAGCAGATAAATGCACAGGCTGATCAGGCCGATGACGGCGGGCGTGATCGTGTCCTGGCGGGCATAGAAGGCATACACCAGCAGCAGATCGACGGCGGCGAACGGCAGCCCGAACAGATACAGGCGCAGCGCCAGCGCCGTGATGGTCGTATCGAGCGGGGTGAAGGCCCCGTGCTCGAACAGCAGCGCGACGATGGGTGTCGCCAGCACGAACAGCCCGACCGTCGCCGGGACGATCAGCGTGATCGCCAGCCGCAGCCCCAACCCCAACGTATCTTTGAATGCGCGGGCGTGCTCGACCTGCGCTTCGATTTGTTCGTCGATCCGCTCGTCGCTCTGCCGCGCTGACTCCTCGCGGCCTTCGTGCGGCAGAGCGCGTGCCGCGCCCGGACGATCCCCCGGACGAGCACTTGGCCGAGCACTTGGCCGAGCACTTGGCAGAAAGCGCGTCGCCTGCCGCGAGAGCGTCGGCAGAATGGCGATGCTGATGGCCGTCGCCACCAGCCCCTGCGGGAATTGAATCAGAGTGGTGGCCCAGTTCATGTAGCTGATGCTGCGCGGCCCGGTTTGGCTGGCGAGGTTGTAGCTGAATGTGCGCACCAGCGTATCGATCAGCAGCGAGACCATCACGGGGGCGTAGAGCAGCCCGATCCGGCGGATGGCTGGGTGCCGCCAGTCGAGGGTGAGGCGGATATGTGCGCCGCGCAGCCCAGGGATCTGCAAGGCCAACTGCACCAGCGCGCCGATCAGCCAGCCGAGCGCCGCCGCACGAATGGCGTCGTCCGGGCGGGCCAGCGTCCAGCGGGCGATCCCGCCGTCGATCTGCGTCATGATCTGCGGGGGCGGCGTCAGGGCAATCGTCGCGATCACGATGCAGCCGTTGAAGACCGCCCCGGCAAACGCCGGCCACGTGAACGCTTTCAGCGCGAACAACGTGCCGCTGAGCACCGCAAACAGGCTCAAAAACAGCAGCATCGGGGCCGTCAGCCGCAGCAGATCGACGGCGAGGGCCTGGGTAGCGGCATCCGCGCCGCTGCTGATGATCGCCACGACCTGCGGCGCGAAAAACTCCAGCAGCAGCACCAGCGCGAGCAGCAGCGCCGTCAGCAAACTGATCAGCACAGACACCACCCGCCACAACGCTTCCCGCCCCTGCCGCGTGACGATCTCGCTGAGCACCGGCACAATCGCGCTGTTGACGTGCCCGGCGATCATCAGGTCGTAGAGCGTTTTGGGCACGATGATCGCAATGTAAAGCGCGTCCGTCGCCCGCGAGGCCCCGAACAGATTCGTCAGCGTGACTTCGCGGGCCATGCCCAGCAAGCGGCTGGCGATGTTGCCCAGCGCCAGCACCCCGGTCGCACGGGCGACCCCGGCGTTGGTTTCGGCCTGCGTTTGCGCTACTTCAGTGGGGGGATTCGCCGAGCGATCAGACGGCAGATCGGACGGCAGATCCGAAGGGAGATTGATCGGTGTGTTGGACAACCTGACGACGCTTTCTCCGTGTTTGACGACACCCGATGCCAGGCCGTCGCACCCGGTTTGGCATCCGCACAAGCATAGCACAGCGTCATCGGCGCGCTAGTCTGCCGCGCTTCAAGCGCTGCGTAAGGGCCGGGATCGCGCGGGAAGGGCCAACACCGTCAGCCCGGCGAAGACGAGGATCATTCCGGCGAGCGTTTGCGCGGCGAGCGGCTCGCCCAGCACGACGATCCCCAGCAGCGCGGCGGTCAGCGGCTCGGTGAGGGTGAGCGTGGCGACACTGGCGATGGGCACCTGGCGCACCCCATAGCCGAAGCTGACGTAGCTGAGGCCCGTCGCGATCAAGCCGAGATGCAGCACGACCGCCACGCCGCGCACCGACCCCACCCACGCCAGATCCCCGATGATCAGCAGCGGCAGCAGCAGCAGCGCGCCCAGGCTCATCGTGACCGCGACGACGGCTTCCGCCGGGTGATCTGCCGTCAGGCGCTGGATCGCAGCGGCGTAGAGCACGTAGGCCAACCCGGCGGTCAGCGCGAGCAGCACCCCGGCGGGCCGGATCGTCAAAGTTTGGTCGCCGCCGCCCGCCGCGATCAGCACGACGGTGCCCGCCACCGCGAGCGTCGTCGCCAGCAGCCAGCGACGGGTGGGGCGCTCGCCGCGCAGCAGGCTGATGATCCCCGCGAAGACGGGCGCGCTGCCAATCGCGATGATCGTGCCCACAGCGACGCCCGTCTGCTGTGTGCCGCCGAAAAATGCCGGTTGATACAGCGCGATCCCGGCACCCGCCAGCAAGACGGTGGGCCGATGCCAGCGCGCATCGGAGCGGAGGTTGCCGCGTGCCGCCGCCCATGCGAGCAGGGCCACGCCGCCGACGAGAATCCGCAGCGCGCCGACGGTCAGCGGCGTGATCCCGGCGGGGCCGAGCGCCTGCGCGGTGCCGGTCGTGCCCCACAGCAGCGCCGCCAACGCGATCAGCAGCGCGCCAGAGGCTCGCTCACCCTTCGACTCAACCTTCACGCGGAGTCCCGGCGGGCGCGCCCTCGGCGTTGATCAGCGTGCCCACTGCCGAGTCGCCGAGCACGGCGCGGCGCAGGGCGTCCTCCGCCCAGAAATTCAGCACCAGGATCGGCATGTTGTTCTCCTGGCACAGCGTGAAGGCGGTCATGTCCATCACCTGCAAGCGCTCACGGAGCACATGGTCGTAATCGAGGTGGGTGTAGCGCACAGCAGACGCATCCTTGTTCGGGTCGGCGGTGTAGACGCCATCGACTTTGGTCGCTTTGATGACGATGTCCGCGTTGATCTCGGCGGCGCGCAGGGCGGCGGCGGTGTCGGTGGTGAAATACGGGTTGCCCGTACCCCCTGCGATCACCACGACGCGGCCCTTCTCCAAATGGCGGATGGCCCGCAGCCGGATGTACGGCTCGGCGACGGCGTTCATCGAGACGGCGGTCTGCACACGGGTGGTCACCCCATGCCGTTCGAGGGCGTCTTGCAGCGCCAACCCGTTCATTACGGTGGCAATCAAGCCCATGTGATCAGCGGTGCTCTGCGCCATGCCGCGCTTGACGCCAATCGAGCCGCGCCACAGGTTGCCCGCGCCCACCACAACGGCGATCTGCACGCCCAGATCGTAGATGTCTTTGATCTTGTGGGCGATCACGTCGGCGCGGTCGGGGTCGATGCCGTAGCCTTGCGGCCCGGCCAGCGCCTCGCCGCTCAACTTGAGCACAATCCGGTCGTAAATGGCCTTGCCCTGCTTGGCGGGTTCTGTCATCAGTCAAACTCCTTAATGCTGCCGGCCCCGTGCGGGCGCTCGGTGTGCAAAAAAAGAGGGACTAGCGAGAACGCTAATCCCTCGATGACTCATCGACATCGGTTGAAACACGGTGTGACGGGCGCGCTGCGCCGCCCGGCGTGGGGGCATGGGGTTATTCGTCGGTGTCTGCCGCGTCGTCGCTGTCGTTTTCACCCAGGGCGAAGCGCGCAAAGCGCCGGATCTCGATGCTTTCGCCCAGTTCCGCGACTCTTTCGGACAGAATATCGCTGATCGACTTGGCATCGTCCTTCAGGAACTTCTGCTCCATGAGCACGATTTCCTCGAAGAACTTCTCCATGCGCCCATCGACAATCTTGTCGGCGACGGTTCCCGGCTTGCCCTCTTCCAGCGTGCGGCGGCGCTGCAATTCGCGTTCGGCCTGCACCACCGCGTCGGGCACGTCCTCACGCTTGAGGTATTCCGGGTTGAGGTTGGCGATGTGCAGCGCGATCTCTTTGGCGAACTGCCGGAACGAGTCGGTGTTGGCGACGAAATCTGTCTCGCAGTTGACCTCGACCATCACGCCCAGGCGCGCGTTGAAGTGCTGGTAGGTCTCGATAACGCCTTCGTTCATGCTGCGGCCTGCGCCCAGCTTCTTGGCGGCCTTCGCCAGGCCCTTTTCGCGCAGCCAATCGATCGCCTTCTGCATATCGCCTTCGGCAGCTTCGAGCGCGCGCTTGCAGTCCAGCGGGCCAGCGCCCGTCGCCTCACGCAGCTCCTTGACCATTTGTGCCGTGATTTGCATGTTCACCCCTCGTCTTCGTTTTCGTCGTCAAACAAGTTGGATTCGCGCAGTTTCGCCAGTGTCGATTCGCCGAGGTAGCGGTCGTCGTCCTCGTCGTCTTCGGGGCCGTACGCCGCCAGGAAGGTATCCTCTGGCGCTTCTTCGTGTTCGTCGTACTGTTCCTGCTTCCGCATCGCTTCGCCTTCGAGTATGGCGTTTGCCAGCACGGAAAGCAACAATTTGATGGCGCGCACGGCGTCATCATTGGCCGGAATAACATAGTCGATTTGATCCGGGTTGGTGTTGGTATCGGCCAGCGCCATCACCGGAATTTTGAGCGTGTTGGCCTCTTTGACGGCGGTCGCTTCACGGCGGGTATCCACCACCACCATCATTTCTGGCAGGTTGCGCATATCGCGCAGCCCGCCCAGGCGCAGTTGCAGCTTTTCGATCTTGCGATCCAGCAGCAGCGCCTCTTTCTTCGACAGGCGGGTGAAGTCGCCCTCATCGCGGCGGCGCTCCAGCTTCTTGAGCGTGTCGATGCGGGCGCGGATCGTTTGCCAGTTGGTGAGCGTGCCGCCCAGCCACCGCTTATTCACGTAGGGCATCCCGCAGCGTTCGGCTTCGCGGGCGATAGCTTCCTGCGCCTGCCGTTTGGTGCCCACAAACAGCACCGTGCCTTTCGACATGGCGATGTCGCGGAGCATGTCGCTGTAGGTGTTCAGGTTGAGCAGCGTTTGCTGAAGATCGATGATGTGGATGCCGTTGCGTTCCGTGAAGATGTACGGGCGCATCTTCGGGTTCCACTTGGTGGTACGGTGCCCAAAATGGACGCCGGTTTCGAGCAACTGCTTCATGGTGACAGTCGCGGGCATGGCGGTGAGTCTACTCCTCGGTTGTGTGTTTAGACGTTCACACCGTTCACCCCCGCTGACCAATCGGCGCGCAATCCGCCGACAACACGGCAGCGAGTCCCGGTGTGTGAATGTGTGTCAGCCAGCGGCTTGCTGGCAAAGTGGTCGCATTATAACAGATTGGCGCGCTCGGTTCAACATGGGGATTGCATCGACAGATCGGGCGCATTCGGATTCTGGGGGAGGCACGGCGTCCGGTAAAGTAGCTAAACATACGCGCACAAAGTGTATTAACCCCTCTCCCCGCGAAGCTGTGGGAGCGGGGTGGCGCGCAGCGCCGGGGTGTATAGAGTATTGAGGATAACTC
>JAADYY010000616.1 GCA_010092805.1 Chloroflexota bacterium
CAGGTCAATCCGTTGACTGTTGTGGATGTCTCGGAGAGTGTGACACGGCTGCTGCGTGCCATTGGTTGAAGACACCGGTGATCGTGGCGGGTCCGGGCTATATCACGAACGATCCCGCTGCCGATTATTTCCTGGCGTAGATGCCTTATGTTGCGCTTGTTGTGTTTATCGAAAAATGCACCCAGTGAGGGTGGACATGATATGCCTCGTAAACTATGCTTCAGCACGTACAGTTGCAGTGTATATGCGCCGATAAACAGCCCTATATCTTGTAACAGGCTTACTGATCCGACCATAACAAACTAAAGAGCTTGACCGAGGTGTATACGATCAATACAAGCACAAATCACCTCAGTTTTGTGCCGCAGACGCGCAATAGCTTTGCGCAGTTCATCACGCAGTTGAAGCAGCGTTGGGCAGCACAGGTTTTTCATCTCGACATACTTCAAATACTGCCAGATGCCTTCGGTTGGGGTCAAGTCTGGCGCGTAGCCGGGCAACTGTTCAAGATGAAGGCGTTTGGCGGCACCTGCGCGCAAGAAATCTTTGATCGTTTGCCCCCGATGGGCGGGTAAGCCGTTCCAAATCAGTAGTAGCTTGCCGGGAATGTGCCGCAACAGATGTTTCAGGAAAGCCACAATGTCAGCCCCTTTGAAGGCCCGATCTTGTATAGTGACATACAACTTGCCATCGGGTGTAATCGCTGCAATCACCGACAGATGATCCCAGGTGAGCGGTACGCGTAAGATCGGTGTCTGCCCCCGTGGCGCGTAAGTGGCGACGGCAGCCGCCAACAGATAGAACCCGGCTTCATCGACAAAGACTCTTGTTCGTCCCTCAGCTTTGGCTTTTTTTGCAGTTCGCCCCACTTGTCGCTGCGCCAGTGGTCGATAGCAGCTTCATCGCGTTGGCTGGCACGGGTGATGGGCTTCTGACGGCTCCAACCGATCCGTTTCAGCAGCCGACCGACATGTGTGAGCGAAACCTGCACGCTGAATTCCTGCTTGATCACAGCCGCGACGCGAGGCCGGGTCCACACATCCCCCCGAAAGCCGTAAGCTTCTGCACCTTGCGCAAGAAGCTGCGGCAATTGGGCGATTTGGGCCTCACTCAACCGTGGCTTGGGACCGCCCCCTTTACGCTGGCGTAACCCCTCAACACCGGCTTCACGCGCTGTCTTCAGCCATTGACTGACAGCTCCTTCCGTGACACCGAGTGCTTCGGCGATGTCGCGCTGCTTCCAACCTTTATGCGATAACTCCCAGGCTTGTAAACGTCTGGCTTCACGCCAATTTTCGGGTTGAGCTTTCTGTTTGTTTTTCATCCAACCAATATACCCTATCTTCTTTAGAAAGTTAGGGCTGGATCAGTAAGTAGGTTCAGATGAGCGCCATTATCCCCAACAGTGATCAGCACCCGATAGCCGTCGAGCGGCGTTACACGGTGGGGCAAGCGGCCAACCTAGCCGCCGCCGGGGCGTTTGCCGATTACCGCGACCGCCGAGCGCCCAACACCCTGAGACGGCAGCCGTCCGACCTGCAACGGTTCGCTGATTATCTGGCCGCGTTCGATGTTGCGACGACCGGGGCCGATCTGCAAACTGATCCGGCGGCCTGGCGCGGCATCACCGGCGGGCTAGTGACGGGCTTCGTCGTGTGGATGCTCCAGCAGGGCGACGCGGTGGGCAGCGTGAATCTGATGCTCGATCACGGCCTGCGTGTCGGTGAGGTGGCGCTGTTGCAGGCGCCGGATTTCGATCTGACCAACAGTCTGTTGACTGTCTTTCGCCCGAAAGTCGGCAAGGCGCAGACGCTGGAAATGAGCCGCGACACCCGCAGCGCGGCGCGGTTGTATTTCGCACAGCCCGCGCCGGTGGTGGGTTCGGTATGGCGGCCCTCGGCTGGCAAGGGGCGCACCGACGCGCTGGCCGCCGACCGTCAGGGCATGAGCGCATGCGGGCCATCACCAAGCGCGTCGAGTTTCTGGGGCGCTGCATGGCTGTGCCGGGGCTATCGGCGCACGATCTGCGCCATTGGTGGGCCACGACCTTCGCCCGCAAGTACACCGATCAGCCGTTCGCGCTGTAGGAAGCCGGGGGCTGGAATTCGCTAGCGATGCCCCGCCGCTATATCGACGACGCCAAGATCGCCAACGCCGGGTACGCCGACCTCGACGACCATGCTTGTAGTGAAGGCGACCATTGACCAGGAAATCGAAATGATCGCCATGTGGCACCCGTTCGTGCCCGCAGTGGATGTGGTCGCACTTGCACTCAATGGGCGCGCATGCTGCCGGATTTACATCGCTGATCTCGATCACATGCTCATCGTAGTGATCGCTGTGCTCATGATGCAGGCAACCGTCATGAAGATAGTCGATGTGATCGTTGTGTTGGATGCGCGTATGGCCGCAGAATTCGCTGTAGGTATGAGTGCGCTGTTGGTGGATTGTGTGTTGCATAAGTTTATCTCCTCAAACTCAGTCATTCGACTGAGTTTTTGCAGTCCGCGCTTAAAGATATTCCAGAAGTGATCATCGCCGCGTTCATAAAACACATGGCTTTTGACTGCGCCGCAAGCCGTTGAACCAGCCCAACGCAGCAAGATGCCCTATGCCGGCCCAACGCCGGTAGATTGGACTCAGGCTATGCATCAGCTCATGCTTTGCTACAGAAGATGTATCGATTATTACTATGCTTATGACCAACTGTGTCTAGAACTAGTGAAAACGTTTAACGTAAAAGCTTTAACTGACATTTTAAGACCACTTAACTATTTCATAAAACCAGCAGACTAGATTCCCCGCTGTTCAGCGCGCGAGCCTAGCCGCGCCGAGGCCATCATCATCACGGTTCGTGCGCTGATTTTGGCGCGCCAAGTGAAGCTCATTTCTACCGGGATCGATTCGGGGTCGCCACCCGGCGCAATACCCCCGGATCAATCGCTCCTCAGTTCGTTAGCGGACCCCTCTACCGTTTTTTTGGTGTGGGGTGTCGTGCATTGTTATGCGCACACAAGCTAACCTATCTGTGCAAATCGATAACATCATCGTACTTGATCACCTTTAAGGAGCTGTAAACATGAAGTTGAGCACCCTCGTTCGCGGCGCGCTGGTGGCGCTGCTGCTGGGCACCTCGGTGGCCTTCGCTCAGGACGAACCGATCACCATCCGTTTCGTGCACGCCATGGGTTGGGTTTCGTGGCTGCCGGAAGAAGTGGAACCGGCCTTCGAAGCTGCTTTCCCGCAGTACGACCTGGAACTGATCGTGCCCGGTGGCTACACCGATGTGATTGAGGTCTACGGCCTCTCCCAGGAACAAGGCGATCCGCCGGAACTGGTTCAGGTTTATGAAGCCGGTACGCAGGAAATGCGTGACACCGATTTCTTCAAGCCGATTCATGTCGCGGTGGAAGGTCTGGACGAGGGCAATGGCCTGGAAATTCCGCTGGACGACATCTTCCCGCCGGTGGGTGCCTACTACCAGGTTGATGGCGAGTATTATTCCATGCCCTGGAACACCTCGACTCCTATCATCTACGCCAACATGGAC
>JAADYY010000617.1 GCA_010092805.1 Chloroflexota bacterium
AATTATACGGCGACAACCTATTTATAAATTTTTGTTTTTGTTGGGTGGTTCAGATTTTTATAATATTGATCCGCCCACCGACACGCCCAGCCCATCACCGACTTTCACGGACACCCCGTCAGCGACACCGACTCTGACGGCCACCCCAACGGACACGCCCACCATCACCCCGGTGCCGCCGACCGTAACCCCCATCGTCATTGTAGTGACCGCGACCCCGGTACCCACGACCGTCACACCGATTATCATCGTCGTCACCGCGACGCCGGGACCACCCACCGCGACGCCCAGCCCATCGCTGACCTTCACGCCGACAGCAACCTTCACGCTCACAGCGACTCCGACGGCGACGCTCGCGCCCACCGACACGCCGACGCCGGAACCGCCCACACCGACGGCGACCTTCACCGAGGTGTTCACGGCCACCTTCACACCGACACTGACCCCTTCGGATCTGCCGCCGGATTTGCCGCCAGATTTGCCGACGGAAACACCAGCGCCATCCGCAACCCTGGCTGGTGTTGCGGGGAACCCGGCGTTGGGGCTGCCCGCCGCCGAAGATTGTGCACTGCCGGAAGGCTGGTCAACGTATATTGTGCTGCCGGGCAACACCCTGTTTTCCATCGCTGAGTCGGTCGGTGGTACCGTGCCGCAGCTTCTGAGCGGCAACTGCCTTGATACCAATGCCGTGATTCAGGTGGGGCAGTTGCTGTATGTGCCGCGCCCGCCATCGGCAGCGGCGGCACCGACGCGCGCCAACACCGCAACAGGTGCCGCGCCGCTGCAAACGATTGGCTGCGATGTGCCCGGCGCGCAGATCAGCGCACCGCTGCCCGGCGCGACCGTCACCGGATCGTTCCAAATCATCGGCAGCGCGGTGATCAGCGGTTTCGATTACTACCGCATCGATGTGCGCCCGGACACAAGCGCGCGGTTCACGCAGTACGCCCTCTCAGGTGAGGTGGTGGTGGGTGATGTGCTGGCTGATTTCAACAGCGATCTCTTCAATGACGGGCTGCATTGGGTGCGGCTTTCGGTCGCTGATGTCAGTGGGGCATTCGCCACACCCTGCGTTATCCCTCTGATCTTCGAGTGATCGTCGCGCGCGGCAGGTAGATGGGCTACACTTCTCCGGCGAAGTTCACCTTAAGTTCAGCAAACTGATGTGCCGGAGTTCGTATGTCTCATCTGCCCCACCCACCCCAATCAACCCAAGCGAAACCAACCCGCCTGCGCCGCCTGATCAATCTGCTTGTTTTTCTACTTGTCTTTCGACTGGTGCCGCTGCTGTTGATCCTCGGCGTCATCTGGTTTGGCGCTCAGGTCACACAGAACATCATCCAGCGGGCGAATGAACAGATTCAGGCGGATGAGCGCCGCCCGTTGTATGCCGCCACCGCAACGGCCATCGCAGCGGTTGACGCAACGCCCACGCCGGAACCAGTGAGCCAAAACCCGGCGGAACTGCGTCCGTTGTTCAAGCGGCCCGCACAGATTGCCCAAGATGCTGGGATTGTGCAGACTCTCGATCTGCCGGAACTGATGACCAACACCCCGCGCCCAACCCGTGCCATCGTCGATTTGACGATCCCGCCGCTGAACACACGGGCACCGACCGCAACCCCATCGGGGGTTCCGTCGCCGACGCTGCCACCCTCACCGATGGCAACCGTTACGCCGCGCCCGCTGCCAACCCTGCTCATCTACCCCGGCCCGGATGCGAATGACACCGCCCCCATCCCGATCCCGGAAGCTATCGAACCCCTGGATCGGCGCGGCAACGATCTGATCAACATCATGCTGCTGGGCAACGACGGCGAACTGACCAACGACGGCTTTCTGCGCACCGACACCATGATCATCGTCTCGGTGAACCGCACAACGGGCACCGTCTCAATGCTCAGCTTCCCGCGCGATCTGTACGTGTACATCCCCGGCTGGACGATGCAGCGACTCAACCTGGCGTTCATTCACGGCCAATCGATTGGCTGGACGGACGGCGGGTTCGGCTTGTTGCGGCAGACGATCTTCTACAACTTCGGCATCAACATCCACTATTACGCGATGGTCAACCTGGAAGGCTTCCGCAACATCGTCGATGCGGTGGGTGGCGTGGAGCTGGCGGTGGACTGCGCGATTCAAGATCTGGCGCTGATCGGCGCGGAGGTGCCGTCCGGCGCGTATCAGGTCAACGATGATCCCGAATATGTGCTGCCCGTCGGCTACTACGAGATGACCGGGGCCGAAGCATTGTGGTATGCGCGCTCGCGCGGCAACAGCTCCGATTTCGACCGGGGCCGCCGTCAGCAGCAAGTGCTGCGTGCGGTGTGGCGTCAAGTGCGAGAGAATGGTCTGTTGGCGCAGGTACCGCAGCTATGGGCAGAAGGCAGCCAGTTCATCGAGACGAACCTGGCGTTTGAGGATATTCTGGGCCTGGTGCCTTACGCGCTTAACCTCGATCCGTCGCGGATCGAGAACTTCACCTTCACGTATACCTACCACACGACGCCCTGGCAAACACCTGATGGCGAGGCGGTGCAGCTCCCCAACCGTGAGACGCTGCGTTTCATGTTGGAGGATTTTTATGCTCCGCCCACCGACAGCCAGATCGTCATCGAGGCGGCGCGGATCGCAGTCTACAACGGCACCGATAACCCGAATTGGGATCGGGTGGCAGCCGAGCGGCTCGCTTGGGATGGTTTCAACGCGGTGGCGCTGGGCAGCGCCGCCTCAACGGATTACGCCGACACCGTCGTCGTCGATCAAACAGGCAGCACCAAAGGCAGCAGTCTGCAAGACATCGCCTGGCTGCTCAACGTCGGGATAGACAACGTCCGCATCGAACCCGATGCGAACCGCGAGTTTGACTTTGTTGTCACCATCGGCGAAACGTATAACTCGTGTGTCGAAGAAGGGATTCTGCCCGTCGATGAAATCTCGGTGGGGCAGACCAGCGCCGCTGGCGGCTGATCGATAAGATCAATCGTAATCAGGGGCAGGGTAGCCCTGCCCCGACTGTACGGCTCGACTCACATTACCAGCGGTGATGCACTTCTTCGCGGGCGTATTCGTCGTAGATGCGCTGGACTTCGGCCATTTGCGCGTCGGTGAGCGGCGGCAGTTCAGCCGCACGGACGTTGTCCTCCACCTGATCGATGCGCTTGGCACCGGGGATCGCGCAGGATACCGCGTCGAACATCAAAATCCAGCGGAGTGCCAGTTGGGCCATCGTCGCGCCTGCCGGCACCAACGCCCGGATCGCTTCGACCGCTTGCAGCCCCCGATCATAATCGACGCCGGAGAACGTCTCGCCGCGATCAAACGCCTGGCCGTAGCGGTTGAAGTTGCGGTGATCATCTTCGGCGAAGGCCGTTTGTGCGGTCATTTTGCCCGTCAGCAGGCCACTCGCGAGTGGCACCCGCGCCAGAATCCCCACCTGACGGCGTTTGGCCTCGCTGAAGAACAGCTCCGCCGGGCGCAGCCGCAGCATATTGAAAATGATCTGCACTGACTGCACATTGGGGTACTCGATGGCTTTCAGTGCTTCTTCGACCTTCTCCACACTCACGCCGTAGTAGCGGATTTTCCCAGCTTGTACCAGATCATCCAGCGCGCCGAACACCTCTGGGCGATAGTAGACTTCGGTGGGCGGGCAGTGGAGCTGCACCAGATCAATCGTTTCGGTATCAAGATTCTTCAGGCTGCGCTCGATGAACGCTGTCAGGTTTTCGGCGTTGTAGCCATCGGCC
>JAADYY010000618.1 GCA_010092805.1 Chloroflexota bacterium
CGGCAGCCACGCCAATCGCCGCCGCGGCAGAGACCGTGCCCGCCGAACGACAGATGCTCGATCACATTGTTGAGTCAATCCCACAAATGGTCAACGCCGGGACGATTCAGTGGCAGCAGACTGGCGACGATGTGAGCTATCGTGTACGCGGCACCGGGCAAACGGCGCGCCTCAGCTTCTCCGAGCGCGGCGGCGGCGCTTCGGAGCTGACGTTTGGCGTATTTCCGTCCGCTGAAGAAGCGCTGGCCTATTACGAAGAACGGCTGGGCGCGCTGCGCACCCTGGAAAACTCCGAAAGCCGCGACAACTTCCCCGAACCGAACGCCTTCGGCGGCGGGACCTACGGCTCGGATGCCATCTTCGTCGAAGACAATGTCTATATTCGTGTTTCGGTGCCTCGTTTTTCGAGCACCGCTGGCGATCCATTGGGGACGTATTCGCAGTCCGTCCTCGAAGTCCTCGCGGCGGCGGTCGATTCGTTCTCAGGCTGATCCGGTTGGGCTGTGCGGCTAAACGTCGCGCAGCCCAAACAATCCGGCGGCCCGAGTCTTACTCCCTGACCACGCTTCGACCTGAGTCATCCCCTCGATCCCGCGCTGATAAACCGGGTGATCGGTCGGCAGCGGGAGTGTGATCACCTGCCCGGTGACGCCGGAGAGATACCCGGCCAGCGCAACTTCCAAGGCGCGCTGCCCCGCCTGCCCCGGTGCAATGGTCGGGCGCTGCTCGCGGATTGCGTCGCGGAAATCCGCCCACAGTTGCGTAAATGACCGCCCGATATTGTCCATATGTGTCGGCAGATTGTCCAGCCAATGATCCGTACGCTGCCAATCGCGCACCGAATACAGCTCGGCGGGTTGGTTGAAGCCGCTGGTTTGGTATGCGTTGTAACGCAGCCGCAGATGCCCGGCGCTGCCGCTGGCATCAATGCCGCCGACGCCCTGCCCCCACCCCATCTGGATAGTAGCATAGCCGGTTGGGTAAGCGAGTTGCAGCAACGCGAGATCCTCAATTACGGGTTGGCGCGCGGCATACGTTGGCGCATCCACGAAGGCCATCACCTGCTGTGCCGGGGCACCGAACAACCACTCTGCCAGATAGACCGCATGGATCATGTCCATGAGGACGCCGCCACCCGCCGCCAGCGTGTGCCGCCAATCGCTCTGATACTCCGCCGCGCCGGGGTTGTCGATCACGCCGAGGTAATGCAGGGTCAGCACCCGCAAGTCACCAACCGTGCGCGCAGTGATCAGGTCTTTGATCTGACGGTATTCGGGAAAAAAGTGATAGTTATGCACCATCCCCAGAGTCAGCCCGGCGTTCTCAACTGCCGCGATCAACTCGGCGGCGACAGCGGGTGTGGTTGCCAGCGGCTTTTCGCTGAGGATGTGTTTACCTGCCGCAACCGCGTCCAGCACAATTGCGCGGCGGAAGCGCTGCGGCACCGTGATCACGACAGCATCGACATCCGCCCGTGCCAACACATCGGTATGGCTGCTGTACAGCGCGTCGTCTGGCAGCCCAAACCACTCCTGGCCAATCTTGCGGCGTGCCTCCGTGACATCCGCCAGCGCGACCAACTCGACATCTTCGAGAGTCAGCAGCGCCGGGCGATGCCCATAACTGACAACATTCCCGCAACCGATCAATCCAACACGTAATGTATCGCCCATCAACAATTTTTCCTGAAGTTACGAAGTGACGCGGTTAGCGACCAAAGTCAACATGAGCACCAGCACGATGATGACCCCGGCAATGGCAAACGCATTCCCGATCCCAATTTGATCGGCGGTGGAGCCGAGCAGCTGCGGCATCAGCAGAATCGCCAAACCGCCCGCCAGTGAGACGCGCGCACTCGCGGCATTCGACCGATCTGGCGCGAGACTCGCCGCTGCCGACAACCCCAACGGAAACAGATTTGCCACGCCCAGCCCAACGATGAACAACCCAGCGATGTTGATCAGCGGGGTGGTGCCCAACCAGAACGCCGGGAAGCCCACAACGACGATGACCACAGCCACGATCAGCAGGCGGCTGCTGGCAACTCGAAACGCCAAGCGGCTGCCGATCAAGCGCCCGAAGAACATCGCCGCGAGAAACACGCTCATCAGCGCAGAAGCCAGCGTCCGCTCCAAACCGACGACGGTATCGAGAAAATCCGCGCCCCAGAAGATCACGCACCACTCAACCGCAACGCTCAGCAGGATCACCACCCAGTAGAGCCAGAATGTGTACGGCAGCCGAACCGCCGGGTTCCCCCCTGCTGCAACGATAGGGGCGTTGGCAGCCGGCACAGATTCACCACGAAACCGGAGGAGCAGGCCGACCCAGGCCACCACTGCCGCGATCACGGCGGCGCGCCACCCCAACAGCGTCCCCGCTGCGATACCGATCAGCAGCGGCGCGAGGGTGGCGAACAGCGCGGCCATCACATTCGCTTCGGTGAGGGCGATGGCGCGGCGCAAGCCATGTCGATCAGCGAGGGTGGCCTGAATCATGATCAACAAATAGGTGCCGAGCCAGCCCATCAGCAGCGTACCAGCGATGGTCACGCTGGGATGGCGTCCGCTGATGAGCAGCAGCGCCCCAACCATCATGCCGCTGCCGCCGCCCCACAGCACCAACGGACGCCCCCAGCGCTGCGCAACGCGATCTGCTGTCAAGCCAGCGATGATCATCCCAGCGGCAAAGGTACTGAGGTGCAGCCCGGCGAGCGTGTAATTCAAGCCCAATTCGGCGCGCAGAAACGGCATCAACGGGCCAAGCCCAGCTTGGCTGTAAGCGTAGTAGCCCAGCAGAAAATAGGCCAACCACGTGTAGCGGTCGCGCACGAAAGTGCCGGTCAGAGTCGCCGTCATCAAAACCACCCCATCTCATCACAGCGGCGCGCATTATACGCACTCGATGAGATGCCTGCAAGCTGATCAGATGCTGTTGGTCAATCGATTTGATTGTGTTTTGGCCCGCATCCCCC
>JAADYY010000619.1 GCA_010092805.1 Chloroflexota bacterium
ATTCTCGACATCGAAGACGATGAACCCGAAGCGCTCGAAGACGATAACAGCCAAATCATCTACCGCTTGGACGACGATGACCGTGACGAATGACACCCTGACCGCCGTCCCCGGCATTCGCGTCGGCCACCACACCGATCTGGACGCGGCCACCGGCTGCACCGTGATCATCTGCCCGCCGGGCACCGTCGGCGGCGTGGATCAGCGTGGCGGCGCGCCCGGCACCCGTGAAACCGATTTGCTGCGTCCCATGCATCAGGTCGATCAAGTGAGTGCCATTGTCCTCGCGGGCGGTAGCGCTTATGGCCTGGCGGCGGCAGACGGCGTGATGCGCTGCCTGGAAGCCGACGGAATCGGCTACAAGACCGGCCTTGGCTACCTCGTGCCGATTGTGGCCTCAGCCATTTTGTTTGATCTCGCCGTTGGATCAGCGACCGTCCGCCCCGATGCCGCGATGGGGGCAGCCGCCTGCCGCGCTGCCACCCCCGATCCTGTCACGCAGGGGACAGTCGGTGCTGGGACGGGTGCGCGCGTGGGTGCCATGCTCGGCAATGCGACCGCCACCAAAGGCGGCCTCGGCTCGGCAAGCATCGATCTCGGCGACGGGCTGATGGTTGCTGCCCTGGTCGCCGTCAACGCCGTCGGTGATGTGATCGACGCCGACGGCACGATCCTCGCCGGGCTGCGGCAATCTCCGGAGAGCAGCGCATTCGTCGGGATGCTCAACGCGCTGCGCACGCTGCCGCGCCCGGCTTCCCCAGCCGCAGCGTCCACCGAGTCTTCTGGCGAAAACACCGTGATCGGGGTGGTGGCGACGAACGCGGCCCTCAACAAAGAACAGACGAACAAAGTCGCGCAGATGGCGCACGATGGACTGGCCCGCGCCGTACGCCCCGCCCACACGATGTTCGACGGCGATACATTGTTCGCGCTCGCCACTGGCACCCACCCCGCCAACGTCAACTTGATCGGAGCTTATGCTGCTGAGATCGTTGCACAAGCCATCCGCAATGGGGTGCGCGCCGCCACCTCAATTGCCGACGTGCGTGCCTTGCGCGATCTGAATAATTGATGAAAAAGTTGAATTAATTCGGCTGATCAGACAGTCTATTTCACCGTAGCTGCCGACTGATCCTCACGCGCACAAGCCGCGCCCTCGCCTGACGACTCCGCAATGACGCTAGCTGCCTTTAAGGATTTGCTGCAAACTTCGCAGAAATTTGATATTCTTAACATACGCAAAGCTGCGAAAAGCGAGGTTCGATGGCTAAAGTACTGATCGTCGAGGACGAAGAGACGCTCGCCCGTAATTTGGCGGATAAACTGCGCGGCGAGGGCTTTGTAGTGCTGACTGCCGCCGACGGCGAGGATGGCTTAGATAAGCTGCGCGGTGAGCACCCCGACCTGATCGTGTTGGATATTATGCTGCCGAAGCTCGACGGCCTGAGTCTGTGTCGCATCATCCGCCGGGATGCGGCGACCGCGCACATCCCCATCATCATGTTGACGGCACGCGGCACCGAAGTTGATAAGATCGTTGGGTTGGAAAGTGGTGCCGACGATTACGTCGTCAAGCCATTCGGCCTGGGCGAATTCTTGGCACGTGTGCGCGCTGTAATGCGCCGCGCACCGGGCCGCCCCGCGCTACAGGATGAACTGATCTCCAACGACCTCCGCCTGAGCCTGACCGGGCGACGTTTGTTCAAAGATGGCAAGGAACGTAAGCTGAGCAACAAAGAATTTGACCTGCTGGCGGAACTAATGCGCAACCGCGGTGTCGTTCTCTCCCGTGATCTGATTTTGACGAAGGTGTGGGGCTACGATTATTTTGTCGATAAGCGCACGGTGGATGTCCACATCCGTTGGCTGCGCGAAAAGATCGAGGACGATCCATCCAATCCTAAGCGCATCGTCACCGTGCGCGGCGTCGGCTATCGCTTCGAAGGTTAGCCTGTCATGCAGCAAGAAGACACTCAAACCGACACCATCGAGACGCTGCGGCAAGCCGTTGCCGCACGTGAACAGAAGCTGGATCAACTTCAGCACACCATCGCTGAGCAGGAAAACGCCATCGCCGCGATCAAGCAGTCGATGCAGGATCGCGAGCGGGCGTTGGCCGATTTACAGCACTCCGTCGCAGAGCACGAGGAAAACTTGATGGCTTTGAAACAGACAGTGGCTGAAAAAGAGCTGGAAATTGCAGCAGCGCAGGAAGCCGCCAACAGTCACGAGCAGGCGTTGAACACCTTACAGCGGGAAATTGCGGCACAAGGGCAGGACGAAGATTACAAAGTGGCGCTGGCGCTCACGCTGGCGAATGCAGCTTATGATGCGTTGTTTGTGCTGAACGCACAGTGTGAAATTATCGCAATCAATGACAGCGCCGAGGCCATGTTCGGCAGTGAGCGGCCCATCGGGCAGCAGTTGGCGGCGGTCACCGGCGCGCCGGAATTGGAAGAGATCGTGTTGGACGCGCTGACCAACGAAGAGGAAATCTTCGAGGAGCAGCTCGCCATCGACAAAAGCGTCTACCGTGTGCGTGCCCAGACAATCCGGCGGGCGGGCAACCTGTTTATCGGGCTGGCGCTGGAAGACATCACCCAATTGGTGCGCCTCAACCGCGCCCGCCGCGACATGATCGCCAACATTTCGCACGAACTGCGCAACCCCATCGCCAACATCCGCCTGATCATCGACGGGCTGTTCCACGAGCAGGAGAAGCCCAAGCGCAAACAGAGCACCTCAGCGCTGCGCGCCATCGCCCGCGAGACCGACGCGCTGTGGTGGCTGCTGCAAGAACTCTTCGACCTTTCGATGATCGAGTCTGGGCAGGCGATTCTGCGGATGGTGGATACGCCCGTCGCCGAGATGATCAACGAGTCGAGCGAGCGCCTGTACGATCAGAGCGTCACCAAAGACATCAAGATCATCACCGAAATCCCAGATGACCTCCAGGTGCTGGCCGACCGCGACCAGATCCGGCGCGTGATCCTCAACCTGATCCATAACGCCATCAAGTGGTCGCCACCCGGCGGTGCGATCACTATTGAGGCAGAGCAGGTCAATGACGAAGTGGCGATCAGCGTGC
Organism: Chloroflexota bacterium; assembly: GCA_010092805.1. Taxonomy (GTDB): domain Bacteria; phylum Chloroflexota; class Anaerolineae; order Aggregatilineales; family Phototrophicaceae; genus Flexifilum. Next base: position 3,089 of record JAADYY010000619.1, read on the forward strand.
GCGACAACGGCCCCGGCGTCCCAGAGGAGCACCGCGAGCGCATTTTTGAGCGCTTCTACCAGGTGGAGCAGTCGCGCTCAAGCGGCGACGGCACCGGGCTGGGCCTGGCGATCTGCAAGCATGTCGTTGAGGCGCACGGCGGGCACATCTGGGCAGTGAGCAACGCCGAGTGCGGTGGCGGCTGCTTTGTCTTCACGCTGCCCTCCGCCGAGCATCACTGACGCAAGATCGGCGGCACGTGCGCGCGTCAGCGTTGTTGAGCGCGCGATGACAATTCGCGCAGGAACCCGTGATGGTTGTGCGCTCTATCACAATTTTAATCGGTTTCCTGCTATAATTGAGCTAATTTGATACGCAAGCAACCTTCGGGGCAGGGTGAAATTCCCGACCGGCGGTGACATGACTTGATGGCCTCAAGATCATGAAGCCCGCTACCCGTGCGCAGATCGCTGATTTGCGCCGGTGGATCTGGTGCGATTCCAGAGCCGACGGTGATAGTCCGGATGGGAGAAGGATGCCGAGCAGTCGTTGTGGGCGCACTGAATTTTGCGAGGTGTGATCATGACGCTCTGTTTTGGCTTGCTTGATGGTGAACGCTCAACGGCTGACGTCTGCGCAGACGCTGGCGATTTTTGAGCTTCCTGCTGCACATATGATGGGCGGCGGGTGTTCACCCCTTCCCCCAACACCAAACCCCGTTGATTGCCGCCTACTACGGACGGGGGACGCTCATGCAAGCAGAATTCCTCAACGAAACACTTCATCAGCCACGCACACGGCAGCGGGTGCGCGGCTTGCGGCGGATCTCACTGCGCTCGGTGGCCCCGTACGTCACGCTGCTGCTGGTGCTGGGGCTGTGGCAGCTTGTGGTTTCGCTGGAGCTTTACCCGACGTTCATCATCCCGCCGCCGCTGGCCGTGCTCGAAAAATTCCGCGAGGTGCTGGTTGATGGCCGGCTATGGCTGCACGCGAGCACAACGCTCACGCAGACGCTGGCCGGGCTGGGCTTCGGCGTGACGACGGGTGTGGCGCTCGGCTACCTGATCGCCAAAAATCGCACGCTCGAAGCGCTGCTTTCGCCGATCATCGTGGCGTTTCAAGCGACACCCGTCGTCGCCTATGCGCCGCTGCTGATCCTGTGGTTCGGCAGCGGCATGACCAGCAAAGTGATCACCAGCGCGCTGATCGTCTTCTTCCCCATGTTGATGAACACCGTCGTCGGTGTGCGGACGGTGCCCGCCCCGCTGCGGGAGCTGATGCGTTCGCTGCGTGCCACACCCTGGCAGATGTTCACCCGCCTGGAAGTGCCGGCGGCGCTGCCCGTGCTGCTCAGCGGCCTGAAAGTCAGCGCGACGCTGGCCGTGATCGGCGCGGTGGTTGGTGAATTCGTCAGCGCCAACGCCGGGCTGGGCTTTCTGATCAATGTGGCGCGCAGCCAATTCGATACGGCGCTGGTATTCGTCGTCATGATCACGCTCGCGGCGATTGCGCGGGCACTTTACGGCGTCGTCGGCTTGATCGAGCGGCGGGCGCTGGCCTGGCACACCCA